>JABWAJ010000205.1 GCA_013361075.1 Saprospiraceae bacterium
CTTCAGGAGCATACTGAATCCCTGCGTGAAAAGAAAGTGGGCTGTTTTTAAATCCGAGGTTACCGAAAACCCCGGGCGAAATAAAATTCCCCCATTTAAAATCAGGTAAATCGGCCTGTCGATCCATTAACCGAAATGCTGTTATGGCGCCAACATCAATGACTGGAAAAAACAAAGAGAAAGAAGTACTGGGCTCGTCATTGCTTTCTTTTTTGCCGGAAAAAGAAACCGCCAAACCCAATGGAGCTGTAAATCCAAAGCTGTTTATATACTTGTCATCATTTATACCCTGGCGATATTGTTCCCTGCCTGCATATAAACCAGGATAAGAGGTGATGGACACGGTTAGCGGATGATTGCGTTTCAGGCGATAGTTACCTGCCGGATCGGCTGCTTGTTCGAGTGCGTCAATCAACTCTTCTTTTGTTTTAGCATCAATCAGGTTTTGGGCAAAGGAAAGGTAGCGAAAAAACTCTTTCCGGGCTGTAATGTCTTTATTAGCCCCCAAATAATCAAGCATACTAAAAACTAATGTCCCGGCGGCAACCAATTCTTTTTCCTGAATATGTTGCCGGACGCGAACAAGTATTTTAAGTGTTTCTAAGGCTTTTGTGTAGGTTAAGCTTGAGGCATCGTCTTTTGTGCAATATGCCATGAAGGTAAGCAGGCGCTCGTTGAGGGCAAAAAACAAGTTGGTTGGATCTGATTTTTCGGACGCATTGACAAGCTCGCTGATTTCGGTAATCAATCCCAATACCTGATGAATTGTTTCAATCAGCATTTGCGAATCTCCTGCTTTCAAGAGGTCGTAAAGTGACGTCCATTTGCCTTTGTACTTGATAGAGTTTTCTTTTAAAAAAGCACCGTCCTGTTTAAAAATAAGCCCTGAGAACAAATAAATAACTCTTGGATTTTGAAAAGATACTCTGGGATTAATCCAGGTTCCATAAGGGTCATTTACCCTCAAATGGTTGGAGATTTTAGCAGCTAACCGCACTATGGTCAGGGTGTTTGAGCTGTCTTTACCCAATTCGTAGTCATAACTACCAACGCGGCTGATAATGTCAGGAGGCGTTGCTTTTTGAGCGAGGTTATTCATCGCTTCCAGCATCGCCAGGGCAGAGATGTAACTTTCCTTATCTGTAATATCTTCTTTGTGGTTTTTAATCACTTTTGGCATATTCAGGGGTAAATTGGTCAAATCCTCAAACAGATTTTGGCGCAAGCCGGTCAACAGGCTTTTGTATTCAAGCCTGTCGTCTTTACCAATGGTTGCCAAAAAAAATTTGGTTTGCGGCAAAACAGCCCTAAGATCTTTTAATCCTTCTTGTTCAAGCTTGTCCCGGAAAGTATCAAGGTAAGCCATATTTAATTCATCCAACAAACGTTTGGCAACAAAAGTGGCAATGGCATCAAGTACGATACCCGGAGAAGAAATTACAGAATTGAGGTTTTCTGCTGATTGCGCGCCAACGCCAGAGGGACCTCCTGCACTTGGATTTTTTATTTCTTCTGCTGGTAGTATTTTGGGAAGTGCTTGCCGCAAAAAAAAATTATCGCCGGTTTCATGGGCATTTACTGCCTGAAGCAAGTCGGCGTAAGGCCTCTGGATACAGGTGCTGCAAGACTCATAGGGAAAAGCATATTTGCAAAGAATTACACGAATCGTTTCCCATTTATTCTGTTGCATAGCTTGTTCCAAGGTGAGTGCGTCTTGCCAGATCAGTACAGGGCCTGATATAGTGCATGCTTGTTCTACTGTGTTTTTAGCCGGTGAAGGATTATTTGCCTCGGAAAGTGTGGCAGGAGCAGATGTAGCGGATCCTTGTCGTGATATAGTAGTGGGTATGTATTTTTGCCCATTGTTGAATACATTTATCTCGAAGGAACGTGCACCACTCCCATCTGTTTGTTCTGGAGCTGAAATGAGTATTTTTTTATCTTTTTCCCCTGCACACGGCACTTTTTCAATGATTGAGACTTCGCAATCGGATGCGCCGGTACCCCTGAGTAAAACTTCTATAGGATTGGTGGTAGAAACCGGTCCGGCTGGTTTACGGGAAGGCGAAAGGCCAGGATCGTTTAGAAGGTACGTAAAGGTTGTTGTTTGTGCGTGAATAAGAAATGGTATGACAATCAATAAACACAAGAAATTGAATGTTTTCATAATGAGTTATTTTAAAGATCAAATAATTTCAGCATAAAACTCAATCAATACATCTCCTATGGGTATGGCGTAGCTAAACTTAGCATCGCCTCCAATAACCATGCCCAAAGCCTGGCCCTCTTCATCGTATAGAATGGTTCCTGAATCTCCACGGTCTGTCAGCTTGTATGCAAGTGATTCAGATTCCGCCACAATCAATCCATGAAATGTTTTTTTGCCATCATCATAATTTACCTCAATTCCTTTGCCTTCCTTTTCTTTGCTATGGTGAACAATTGAGCCCCTACGCCACCGTAAACCATTGCTATTGACTTCAACATAAACATCTGTGCCAATATCATTTGCGCTCAAAACGCGCGGTTTTCGGAGTGCTTTTGACCTGCTTAGCTTGTTTGAATGCTTTGAAGAATTAACCGGACCTACTAATGCACAATCAAAACCACCATCGAAAAGTATTTTTTTTACAGGACAATTCTCTTCAGGATCGATATCAACCTTTGTCGTATTGAGTACTTCGTCCAAATTAACTTCGCATTTTCTTCCGGTGACAACATGAGCACAGGTCAGTATGTAAGATTTCGAGTCTTCATAATCCCTTACCATACAGCCAAAAGCTCCACGTATTGAAGAACCACTAAGCTTAATGACTTCGCCTGGTTTACTATGGGCTTGTACCGGGCCTAAATCGGGAATAACCTTGACGGGTACTTTTTTACTACTGCCCGATATTGGCAGATAGGCAGGAATCCGCTGCTCTTCATTATCTTCGAGATAAATTGCTACACAATGCTGATAAAGTCCATTAATGTATTCATACCTCGGCAAAATCAGCCGGATATTAGAGAACTCACGGTGCAGCCAGTCTGAATTTTCTTCAATTGCTCTTTTAACTATTTGTTGATCATTTGTTTGAAGATATTCTGAAAGTTGGTCAGCTGATTCAATTTCTGCCAGGTTAACATCCCCTAAACGGCGTCGGACATTTTTGGTAAATAGCAGCAAATCGAGCAGGTCATGCCAAAATTTGGAACCGAAACTGAACAAAATGCCAAAACCGAATACAATTTGAAAGTATCCGGGTTCTTTCCAAAATTCTTTTACTGCTTCTTTTATTTGTAACTCAAACAAACCGGCAATCAATATCCCGGAAAAAAGGCTTAGGCTAAGGATAATACGCTCCCGAATGATTTCCAATTCAGCATCTGCTTGTTTTAAATGCAGGTTTTGTAAAACAAAAAATGACTTTTTGGACATTGAATCAAGAGCAGAAACCTTTGAACGATTGCTGGCAGATAAAAGTTTGAAAATTGCTGGCAGATAGAGTTTAAGGAAATTTGACAAACGCTCGCTTACCATTGCAAAAGCAAGCGTCATCACAATTAAAGGGAAAAGCTTATCAAGATATGCCATTTGATCTTTTGCTTTTTGGGTTAAAAAACGGCACAAAATTAAATAATTATTTTAAAAAGCGCCTCAGAAATCATTTATTTCTGAGACGCTTACAAAATTGCGCTGTTGTAAAGGGTTTTACGGGTTCATCTTCGCATAAATCAACCCGACTACCGCTGCCTGGAAGATGCCATAAACAAACCAGGAGGCAACTAAAGTAAAAGACAGGGCAAGCGAACTGAATGTAATCCACATGGAAGGCAGGGTGGCAACGATGCCATAAACTAGCCCCAGCTCCAGCCCGCGCAGGGTCCAGTGGCCTTCAAACTGGCCCTTGAAACGTTCCCAGAACCATGCCAGGGCAAAACTCAGCACAAAAGGATGCAAAAAATACAGAATGGTTTTATCGCCTTCCTGGCTAAAAACCGGGTTGTAGTATTGTTCAGCCAGGCTGGGCAGGAAACTCACCAGCAGAAATAAGGCCAAATAGCTGAACGCAAGCAGGACGAATCCGGCGATTATACCGGGGAGAATTACTTTTTTCATCATGACGTTGTTATTTAAATTAAACTAAGGCTGGAGGAGAAAGTGGAAAGGTTAAAGAGGAATACCCTCGGAATTTGATTTGGAAACTTAGAGCTTACTTTAGCCTTTAGCCTTTAGCCTTTAGCCTTTCAACTTTAACCTTGTGATGACACCACTTCACTCACCCGAACAGACAAATCGAAATGAAACTCAATCTGGTTGTCTACCTTAATCATTCCGAAAAGTGCTGTTGGAGGATCAATACCAAAATCGGTCATCAAAATGGACTGGTAGCCAACGAGGCGGAACTTCCCGGTCGACAAAATCTGGGCCTTGGCTGCAATTTGCTGCGTTTTGGTAACCCCGCAAATCGTTAATTTGGCTTTGGCCTGAACCTCAAACCAACCGCGGTTGCCGGGGCTGAAATGTTTTGCATCCTGTTTCGTTTCCAGCAACTCAATCCTTATGTTCGGATATTTGTCGGCCTTGAGGGCTTTTTGCATGTCGTGATCCATCTTGGCATTGTGACAGTTGAATTTGCGGGTCGCAATGTCGAGTGTCGTGTTTTGAAACCGCACCAGCGATCCGGTACCTTCCACCTCAAAAGTTTTTGCCGGGTAGTGGTCTTCACAATCGCAGGTAAATTTGTTGACATTCGAGGTGCCTTTCAAGTACAAGCGGCTCTCCTCTTCGATCACGTACTGCTTTTTTACCAAAATACCAGGCAGTACTACCCATCCACCTGTCAATAACATCAATCCGGTCAACAGAAAACCATAAGCATGGAACCGAAGCATGGCGTTGGGTTTGAATGGAGAAAAAGGCCCCATGGTCTCTGTGTTGAGTGCACCATGGGGCCATTAATTAATTAAGCGTTAGAAATCCATCAACATGATTAGCTCACTTACCATCAGAATCCAACAACCGCCTGAACCATAAAGCCGCTGAACTTGCCTTTGTAGCGGTAATCTGTGGTCGGGAAGTCTGTATCTTTTTGGAAATCATCTGACCCCGGGTCACCGTAGCTTTGCACGACATATTCACCTTTCAGCAACAGGTTTCTGGTCGGGAACCAGCCGGCAGATACTGCGATGCGGTTCATCGAAACTTTGATTCTGGAACCATCAGTGTTGGCGAATGCTGCGCCGTCAGGCTCACCCGTAACTTTGTTATAGCGGGCACCGATATAAGCTTGTTCGTTCGGCAGGAAGCGGTAAATAACTTCTGCACTGATCTGGTCAAAGCTGCGTTTTTCCCAGCTCAACTTGCCGTCAGTATTCAATACGTCAGCGTAAAGGCCACCGGTTACCATTTCATAAGCACCAAACAATTCAAGGCCTTTGTATTTGATGAACGGGTTGATCATAATGGCCATTACCCGGTTAGACATCTGCGGGTTGAAACGCCCGGAAGTAAACTGTGCGGATGCTGAAGTTGCTGCGCCATTCGTCAAAGCCGGATCCATGGCCAGGAAGTAGTGCGAACCCGTACGGTCGCCGGCATACAAGGTATTCCGCTGGATGTTCGGGTTGTTGTAAACCGAAGCAGACAACCGGAAACGCAGGTCATTGAACATTTTGTCGTAAGCTGCTTTTGCAAAAATGGACGGTGTCTTTTTCGTCGGTACCACACCCGCACTGTTGTTGGCTTCAGGGTAGTTTTCAATGTTGCCATTGATGAAGCCTGAAGTCATACCGCCCATAAGCATGAATCCATCAGCCGGGAAAATGTACACCTCACCACCAATCTCCGTAGAGAAGGCATCCAGGATGTAGTTTTCCACGAATGGGTTGTAGATTGCGTTGCCACCATCGGTGCGCCGGAAGTGCATGTCGCCGTAGTTAGGCTGGAAGTGCCCGATTTTTACGCGAACATATTTGGAAAACCAATCCGGATTGTTGAACATCGGAAGTTTGTCAATCTGGATATAACCGCCTTTCACCCAAAATTCAGAGTGGTGACGGGAAGACATGTAGTTTTCCAAACCAACCCGGATACCGTCGGCAATCTGGAAGTCAAGGTTCAAATTGGCCATGGCTAAGTTGAAACCCTGCAACTTGGCAGACAAAGAGTCTTCCGTTTTTACGACACCGTACAACAGGTTTTTGTTGGTTGCATTAGTGGCAGAAACCGGAACGTAATTTGCTTTGTTCTCGTGCGTAATAGACTGAAAATCCTGAGTAAATGCTCCACCGATGCGGACTTTAAGCCCGGTGTATTCAGGCTGTTCAGCTGATTTCGAAGGCTCGAAGGTATTGATGCCTTCTCTGTCCCAGGGCCGGAAATACTGGATGTCCGGTTGTTGTGCAAAGAGGACGGAAGCGCCGCATGCAAACAAAGCTACAAGTGTCAGAACAATTGATCTATTTTTCATGGTAAGTAAGATTAAGCAGGAAATGTGAGTGAATAAGGTTGTTTAAAGCAGTTTTCAGTTTAGTTCTTTTTCATCGTTACTGAAAAGACGACTTCTATCTCATCGCCGACTTTCATCGTGCCCATGAGGGCTGTAGGCGGCTTGATGCCAAAATCGGTCATCTTTAATTTTTTAGATCCGGTGAAGGTGATGCTCCCAATGCCTTCAGATTTCCCTTTTACCGATAACTCCACTTGCCTGGTTTTACCGGCAACGGTCAGGTTTCCTGTTGCAGTGAGGCTGTAGCCATCCATCTGAACCTTAATTGGTGTGACATTTTCTAATTTGAACGTGATGTTAGCGTGGGCATCTGCTTTCAGCGCGTCGTAGGTCTTGTTGTCCATAATAGAGCCTTTTGTACTCTTGATGGATTTGACAGGAATTTCTACGCTCAGCGCATTCAATACCGTGAATTTATCTTGCTGAAGGCTGATGTCGCCTTTCGCACGCACTTCTTTCGCGGTTGATTCCCAGTCGTGCAGGTTGGAAGTACCCTTGATCGTCATTTTGTAGGCACCAATTGAAAAAGCGTTTTGACCAAACGCCTGGGCTACTGCGAAGAAGAGGACTATTATCAGACTACCTTTCATGGTTAATTAATTTTCAACAAAGGTAGCCGGGAGAAAAGCGGGAGGAATTGACTTAGGTTCCGCAGTCATGTGATCTTTGTCACATTCGCCACGGTATAATGTCATTGGTAGGCGAGCGCTCCAGGGTTTTTAGCAAACAGGCACGGATGTTGCGCCAGTCATCGTTTAAATTAACCGTTCTGATGGACAGTTGATGGCCGATCATATCCGGATAATCCACACTGATTTCCTGGCCTGCTGTGGCATACAATAAAATGCCTTCTGCCCGTATGCTGCCGGCATCCCTGGGGTTTACCTGGTGTTTAAGGTAAGAAAACAACTGACTCAGGTGGTCGCGGCGCAACTTTTCGATGCCAAAATGCCTGGTTAAGACATCCTTATAATATTTGGTGTCTAAGATGATTTTCCGCCCGGCAGAGCGAATCGTCACGTCGGTCTGCATTTTGGGCAACAGGGCCAGGGCGGCCGTATCCGTTGCAGCCGATTGCCAGCGAATGTCTTCCCTCGACACCTGAAAGGATCCGGGCAATTCCCGTTTGTAAAAATTGCGCACAAACGCTTCAAAAAGCCGCCCCATTTGTTCGTCGTCGCGCAGGAAATCCCGAAACCGGTAATAGCCGGCGCGTTCATCGGGGAGGAGGTTGTCGAAAAGGAGTTCGCAGACGGCCATCAGGAATCCGTAAAAGCGGTTGTTGCGGTGGAGTTGTACCTGCCGGAAAACAGCTTTGGTCAGGGGCACTTGACTCACTTCATGGAAGCGCAGGGCCAGGCTTCGGGCTGTTGCTTTGGTCGTACGGTCCAGCGCCTCTGTCCGGCACAACCGGTTCAGGGTGGTTTTCAGAATCTGGTTGTGCAACACATCATGGTCGAATACATCATAGCAGCAAACCGCTTTGCCCTGTTGCAAGGCAAGTTGTTGCAGGCTTTCGCCAATTTGCAGTTTCCCTTTGATGGCCGGAATGCCCGCCTGCTGCTCGCGGTAATTCCGGTCAATGCCTTTTTTGAACAGGTACGAAGTGCCGCCGAGCAGCAAGTTCGCCAGCAAATCGAGCGGGGTAGCACAGGCGTCGGCGTTCACCTGAGCCAGCCTGCCCTCTTCGAGTTTATCCCAGGCGTAGGAGAGGAGGTAATAGATATTGGCAACCGGAATTTTCATGGTTTTAATAAAATACCTGTTACTTCATTGGCTTTATCGGTATTGTCGAACCAGTATTCCCGCAGTTGCGGCGCAATTTCCCATTCAACAAGGCTTTGGTACCAGTCTTCCGGCGAGGCGTACTCCGCCAGGGTATCCAACTGGCAGAAATAGCTGTGGCCAATGAGAAACCCTTTGCCGAGGTTGAGGTCGTCCCCAATGATGCGGTTGACGTGCTGAACCTTTTGAATGATGCCGGCAATTAAATCTGCCGGAAGGCCTTTTCCGAGCAAATGCGCTTCGAAGCGGGTACCAAATTCCGGCATCAGGTCAATGAAGGCAAACCGGCGGCGCAGGGCATAATCTACCAGCGCCAGCGAGCGGTCGGCGGTATTCATGGTGCCAATGAAATAAAGGTTTTCAGGTAAATAAAAGGTCTCGGCACCTTCCGAATACAGGAGCGGCATCTGGTAGGCTTCGCCGCGTTTGTCGGCCTCGATGAGCAGCATCAGTTCGCCGAAAATTTTGCTCAGGTTGCCCCGGTTGATTTCGTCAATGATTAAAAAATAGTCGTGTTCAGGGTCGTCCTGTGCGTATTCGCAAAATTCATACAAGATCCCTTTTTTACGGCGGAATTTCCCAGCTGCATCAGGCCGGAT
>JABWAJ010000206.1 GCA_013361075.1 Saprospiraceae bacterium
ATCCCAATCGAGTCATTTTCATCCGGTAGTTTAATCTGGTCGTTGAGGGCTGTGAGGTAGAACTCCATTTTGCCCTGGTATTCCGGCTGGAAATCGCCAATTTTGAGTTCTACCGCTATCAGGCAGCGAAGTCTTCTATGGAAGAGCAGTAAGTCGATCGAATAGTCTTTCGTACCGACAGAAAGCCGAAACTGATTACCGATAAAGGTAAAATCGCCCCCCATTTCAATGAGGAAAGCCCGGATATTTTTGACGAGGGCTTGCTCCAATTCTGCCTCAGAGTGGTCGTCGTCCATTTCCAGGAAATCAAAAGTATATTCATCCTTTACGGCCATTTTGGCTTGCAGGCGGTATTTCTCGGGAACTGCCTGGTCAAAGTTGGTTTGGTTCAGCAGGTATTTTTCGTAGGAGCGGTTTTCGATATGGTGAATGAGGACGTTTTTTGTCCAGCCGTACTTGCTCGTCATGCGGATGTAGAACTCGCGCTCCAGGGGGTCTTTACACTTGCTAAAAATGACAAGATGCTTTGTCCAGCTAATTTCTCCAACCAATGGTTGGAGATTTGGAGCTGATGAGTATTCCACGTAAAACTGTCGCATGTACCAAAGGTTCTGGACGGAAAAACCATTAGTACCGGGAAACTCTTTATTCAATTCTTTTGCCAGTTCTGCCACCACAGACTTGCCCCATCCAAAGGTTTTCTGCTTCTGGACGATTAGTTCACCCAAATCCCAGTACAAGGATAGCAATTCCCTGTTCACCGCTTTCAGGGACTCATACTGCGCTTTGCGGATCTTTTCTTTGACTTGAATTACAAAGTCATAGAACGGTTTTTCATTCAATGTACTCATACAGACAGGTTTTATGGGGGCCTGCTACAAAGGTACACCAAATTGAACACAAATCAAACAAAAACATTCAAATTTTTTGTTTCGCCGCTATTCCTTCCACTTCGGCTTATGCTGAAGAACCACCTGATAAACCGGGCACTGTGGATCATGTGCCCCTTTGAGGTAGCCGGTGCTGAGCAGGAACTCGTTGGTGATCTCTCCGCCGGTGAAGCGGAAGGTCTTTTTGAACAATTTCACCCATTCCTCTTTGGTTTTGGGGTGGTGGTGATCCAGCCAGTTTTTGAAGGAGCCGAACTGGTTTTGGAGTTCCAGCACCTTTTGGGCGTTGTGGATCGTCGCATCCACCTTTAGGCGGTTGCGGATGATGCCGGCGTCGCTGAGCAGCCGCTGGCGGTCTTCTTCCGTGAAGGCGGCGATTTTAGCGACCTCGAAATTGGCATAGGCTTTTCGGAAGTGCTCCTGTTTGTTGAGGATGGTCGTCCACGACAAGCCCGCTTGGTTGATCTCGAGGATGAGGCGGCCGAAGAGCTCATCGTCGGAGTGGATCGGGAAGCCATAAGCCTGGTCGTGGTAGGCGCGGTGCACGTTGGAGGCGTCGAGGTCGCGGACGTAGGCGCAATAGGAGTTGGGGTTTTCCATGATTAAAGTTAATGATTATTGCCGAAGTAACGCATATTTTTCACCCTTCACCCTTCACTCTTCACCTAAAAAACCCTTATCTTTGCACCCGCCCAACCGGAGAAGTGCCAGAGCGGTTGAATGGGCCGCACTCGAAATGCGGTGTACGGGTGACTGTACCGGGGGTTCGAATCCCTCCTTCTCCGCAGTTTTAAAAACAGAACCCCTTGCAGGTGAGAGACTTGCAAGGGGTTTTTGTTAATTTCAAACGTGAGGAGCGGGTTTAACTTTTAAGCCTTTATGGATGTTATTCCACCCCCCAACCCCCGCCAGCGGGGGAGAAAATCTTGATAAAGCCAATAATCTCAGTTTTTCCTCAGCAGGCCTGCATTTCAATCTCCCCCGCTGGCGGGGGGTTGGGGGGTGGAATAATCCTCAATACCCGGACCTCACCCCAGCTTCAAATACTCCTCCGCCGTCAACACCGGCATATCGGCGTGTTTGAAATCCTTTATATTTCGCGTGATGAAAACGGCGGCCTGGTTGTTTTTTGCGGTGAAATACTGGAACGCATCCTCAAAATCCCTGAAATGGGAAAGGAGTGCCAGGTCGATTTCCGCCGCCCCGCTGTGGCAGACGCCTGCGATTGACCGGATACCGGAAAGGGCTTTCCGGGTTTCCTCCGCGCCGATTTCTCTGCTCAGCAGGTATTCGACGGTGACGAAGGTCATCGTGCTGAGCAGCACCACGATCTCTTTTCTTTCGGCCTTCAAAAACAGGTTTCTGGCATATCCGTAGAAAGGCTCCCTCCTGCCCAGCCAGTCGAGGACGATATGGGTATCGGCAAATACTCGATCCACCTTACTTGTGCTTTTTGGAGAGGTAATCGGCATAGTCCTTCTTGTAGTCCTCATCCGGCGAAATGGTCACGATGCCGGATAATTCCTCAACGATGGAAGTCCCCAGCCCGGGCTCGGTTTGGTACTCGGCCGCCAGCTTCTGGAAATACTGCTCCACCAAGAAAGAAAGGCTCACCTTCCTGGCCTTCGCATAGATCTTTGCCTTCTCGATCACCTTCTCGTCCAGGCTTAGGGTTAGTTTGACGCTCATGGCAGTTTTTACGTATAAAAATATGGATGTTATACGTAAAGAGCAATGAGGATTCTTGTGAAAATTACTTCCAGATTTGAGCGAAACTATTGTGCGAAACGTTGCCGGGTAAATTTGAAATAATTTCACTATACTGAAACTTTTCATTAAATTTGGATAAAATTTCAGCATAATGAAAGAATTCATCGAGCGGCCGAAATACTTTGAGCGGATCAAGCCCTTTATCGGGAAACCGATCATCAAGGTGTTGACGGGGCAGCGCAGGGTGGGGAAAAGCTACTTGCTCCGGCAAATTGCCCGGTATGCGGAGGAGCAGTTGGGCGGAAATATCGTTTGGGTCGATAAGGAGGACGAAGCGTTTCGCCACATCGTGGATGCGGACTCCCTCATCGCTCATATCAAACAAGCTACGGACGGGAAAGAGGGCAAAATGCACTTTGTGCTGATCGATGAAATTCAGGAAATCGCCGATTTTGAAATTGCCGTCCGGTCGTTTTCCGCAAAGAAAGGTTTCGATCTCTACATCACCGGGAGCAATTCAGAGATGCTATCCAGCGAGCTGTCCTCGCGTTTAAGCGGCAGGTATATCGATTTGCAGGTATACAGCCTTGACTTCGAAGAATTCTGCCTGTTTCATCAATTACCCCCCGATACAACCAGCCTCAACCTCTTTTTGAAATACGGAGGAATGCCCTTCCTCAGACACCTGGCACTGACGGATAACCAGGCCTACGAATACCTGCACACCGTGTTTTCCAACATCATTCACCGGGATATCGTGGCGCGGTATCAGATCCGGAATGTGAATTTCCTGGACCGCCTGGTCTACTTTCTCGCCGACAATATTGGCAGTTTGGTCAAAGCCAAACGAATTGCAGATTACCTCAAGTCGCAACAAATCAATATTTCGGTCAATACGGTACTGGACTATCTGCAATACCTCAGCGCCAGCCACATCGTCCTTCCCGTCAAGCGGATGGACCTGAGGGGCAAAAAGACATTTGAGGTGGGCGAAAAATACTATTTCCAGGATAGCGGCATCCGCAACGCGCTGACGGGGTACAGGCTTCCGGATATTGGCGCCCTGATGGAGAATGCCGTGCACCACCATTTGGTCTCAAATGGCTATGAAGTGTTCACGGGCGACTGGCAGGACAAGGAAATCGATTTCGTCGCCCACAAAAACGGCGAACGCATCTACGTGCAGGTCGCCTACCTCCTGGCCCAGGAAGACACCATCGCCCGCGAATTCGGCAACTTGCTGGAGATCAAAGATAACTTCCGAAAAATGGTGGTGAGCATGGATCCCTTTCAGGGGCATTCCTATATGGGGGTGGAGCATTTTCCGTTGGTGGCGTTTTTGGGGGAGGTGAGGTGAGGTCTTTGTTATTCCCGATCAGCACGAACAGCCTGCCATGTCGCGAAAAACCTCCCGCCAGACATAAGTGCTGCGCTCATCAACCCAGTTGGCCATAATGCCCAAAATGAGCAAACCTGCCAGGGCAGCACCTCCAATTTACAGGGGAAGCATGATTGCCATAAGACCCCGGTGACACCCACCACTCCTTAAACAAAAAATTCAATCGCAAACCTGGTGTCGGGAGACAGATTCGACAACCAGCAGACAAATCCTCTTTTCCCCTCCATTTTTCAAGGACGGAGTGACATAAATCATTGGAGCAAAAAGCCTTGCGCTTTACCTTCCGCTATCATCGCCAACCCTGTCATTATGCGACAAAACCCTGACTCCAGCCCCCCCATATCGTCCGATCCCGTCGTCATTGTTTCATTCAATAGCTCTGCCATGAAAACCTTATTACCGATCCTGGCCCTCTTTTGCATGGGCTTTTTTACCTCTATCCTTCAAGCGCAACCGGATCCTGCTTCCGGAAATCCCTGGACCTTCATCGATGAAGGAGAACTCCGGGCCGTGGAAGGCGAGCGGGAGATCATTCCGCAAAGATACCTCACCGCCCGGCTGGATGCCGGCGCCTTGCATTCCATCCTGAAGGAAGCGCCCCTGTGGTTTACGGAGGAGGCGAGGAACAAGGAAGTCGTGCTTTCCTTGCCGATGCCGGATGGGACGTTTGAAAGGTTTAGGGTGGAGTATGCGCCTGTAATGGCGCCGGAGTTGGCAGCCAAATACCCGATGATCCGGGCATATGCGGGAGTTGGGATTGATGATCCGGCGGCTTATTTGAGGTTTGATATGACGCAGTTTGGGTTTCATGCGATTATTTTTAGCACTCAGCATGGAACTATTCTGGTAGACCCATATTCTTCCGAGGAAATTGAGACTCATGTGGTTTACCTCAGAGAAGACCTTTCTGAAACGGAAGATTGGGCTTGCATGACGGAAGCTAAAGGAGATAGTAAACAAATGGAAGGCAATTCATCGTCACTGTTTCCCGGAACCTGCAATCTTCGTACTTATATGCTCGCACTCTCTTGCACAGGAGAATATGGAATAGCTCGCGGGGGAACCACACAATCTGTTTTGACTGCAATGCATACTACCATGACAAGAGTGAATGGTGTATTTGAAAAGGACCTATCTATACATTTGGAAATGGTTCCCAATAACAATTTGCTCATTTTCCTGGACCCCAATAATGACCCATTTGATAATAATGATTATTTGGGTATAATAGAATATAATAGGCATTTATGCAATGAAATTATTGGCGAGAACAACTACCAAATAGGACATGTTTTCACAACAGGCACAACCGGATATGGACCTGGTCAGGTATGTAATAATAATCAAGAGCCTTGCGACCTATCGATTCAACCCTGCCATAAAGCGATGGGAACAACCGGCCGGAACACTCCAGCCGGGGTTTTATTTGATTTGAGGGTTGCCCACGAAATGGGACATCAATTTGGGGCAAATCATACCTTCAATAGCTATTGCCAAGGCAGCAGAAACCCCTCAACCGCATTTGAGCCAGGTAGTGGCTCCTCTATCATGAGCTACGCAGGCGCAACAAGATGCCAATCAAATGAGTATATTCAACCCTACAAGGACGATTACTTCCACACAATAAGCATATTTGAAATAAATTCATACATTGAGTCGATAGCCGCTTACTGTGCATACAGTACTTTGCTTATTAACCAACCTCCGGTCGCCAATGCGGGATTCAATTACTTCATCCCAAAATCCACACCCTTTGTGCTGACCGGCTCTGCCATTGATCTCAACCCAAATGACATACCAAATCTCACCTATTGCTGGGAACAGATGGATAACGAAATCGGAGCAGTGATGCCGCCCGCTTCTACCAACACACAAGGGCCTATGTTTCGCTCTTTCGATCCAGGCATTTTGCCACAACGCTATTTCCCGCGGCTGGAGGATCTGGTAAACAATGTATCGCCTGTCTGGGAAGTTCTGCCCTCCATCACCCGGCCAATGGAATTCCGGGTTACCGTGCGCGACTCACCGGGCATATCGGCTGGCTGTACGGAAGAAGATGGCCTGTTTGTAAATGTCAACGCAGCAGCAGGCCCTTTTTTGGTAACTTCACCCAATTCGGCAGTAACCTGGACGGAAGGGCAAATGCACACCGTAACCTGGGAAGTAGCCCAAACAAATCAACCACCTGTCAATTGCAGTACCGTTGACATTCTGCTTTCCTATGACGGCGGATTTACCTATTCAGACACCCTGGCAACTGCTGTACCCAACAATGGTTCTGCCCAGGTTATTCTGCCTGCGGGTGCTACGAATACAGCGCGTATCATGGTGAAAAGCAATGGCAATATCTTTTTTGACATTTCCAATACCGACTTCGTCATTCAATTGGGTGCTCCGGATTTTGCCATGATGGCGACGCCCTCCGGCGTTTTGGTTTGTCCCACAGGAAGTGTGGATTTTAACCTGGAAATTGAACGATTTGGAGGGTTTTCCGATCCGGTTACCTTGTCTGTCAGCGGTACACCATTAAATACGACAGCCGTTTTCAGCACCAATCCGGTGGTCCTTCCGGGGGCATCCACCCTGACGATTGGCAACCTTGCTGCGGCCTCCCCGGGTGAATACCTGCTGACGGTTACAGGCACTACCATGGGTAGCGTTAAAGACATTCCGCTTATGTTGACCATTTTGGAAGTCCCTCCTGCAATTGCTTTGACCGCTCCGACCAACAATGCGACCGATGTTTCTTTATTTCCGGCTCTTAGCTGGACGGGCAATGTCAATGCAAATGCCTATGAATGGCAGGTTGCGGCCAATACAACTTTTGCTTCCCTTGTCGCTTCCGGTACCGGTCCGGCTTCCAGTGTGCAACTCGCGACCGAACTGGCAGGAGGGGAGGTATATTTTTGGCGGGTGAGGGGAGTTGCCATTTGCGGGGGGACTGGTCCATGGTCATCTGTTCGGAGCTTTACAACCGTTCCCTGTATTGTTTTTAGCAGTACAGATGTTCCGGTTACAATTTCAGATATTGGGATGCCTACCTTAATTTCTATGCTGAACATCCCTGAAACCGGGACGCTTTCTGATTTGAATGTACTAAATCTTGGCGGAGCGCATACCTGGATCAGCGATTTGCGCATCACCCTGATTAGTCCGGAAAATACGGAAGTCGTTTTGTTGGATCAGCCTTGCATGGACCAGGACAATTTCAGCCTTAATTATGACGCACAGGCGGCAACCTCTACACTGCCCTGTCCGCCCATAGGCGGGGGTACTTACCGGCCAATCGGCAACCTGAACAATTTGAACGGAGAGGAAATTGCTGGCAATTGGATTCTACAGATAGAAGACCTGGCCGATGGTGACGGAGGCCAGCTGGAAAGCTGGAGCATCAGGGTTTGTCCCGCAAATTACTCCGGCCTCCTGCCGGTTGAATGGCTGGAGTTTCGGGCAGAAGCGGTCGGGCAAGAAGCTGTGCTGAATTGGGCAACGGCATCAGAATTGAACAATGCCGGCTTCGAAGTACAACGACAAACGAGGGAGGCAGAGGGCTTTCGGCCTATTGGGTGGGTTCCTGCCCGCGGAGATGGCTATAGCCAAACGAATTATCAGTTTACAGACCCCGGAACACCCGGGGGCATGACCGTGTATTATCGGCTTCGGCAATTGGACCACGACGGCAAGGAAGATTATTCTGTGGTTCGCAGCCTATTCATACCCTCAGCGGGCGAACCGGCCTGGCGTTTGTTTCCCAATCCGGCCAGCGGCTTTTGTATCCTCGAATCCGGGGATAATTTCACTCCTTCTGACCTGAAGGTATCCCTTCTCAATGCGCAGGGGCAGGTGGTTTTTCAGGATCGCCTGAGCAGCCGGAGATTTCAACTGGATTTGACCGGGCTCCCTTCAGGTGTTTACCAGGTGCAGGTAAATGGAGAAGATGGGCGCTGGACAGGCAGGATGGTTCGCTTGATTCCGTAACCGGATTTTAAGGCCAATTTGCTGAAAAGGAAGTCAGGCAATCCGGCACTTGATCGCCTGAATGTTTTTTTAGCTATCTTTGCTCAAAAACCGGAAAGATGTTCAAGAGACTTTTATTTTCTGTTTTTGGAATGGCTTGTTTGGCCCACCTTGCATTTGCACAATTGCCTAAGGCGAGTGTTTATGTCTTCGATCTGAAACGCGTTGCCGATACGGCGTGGACGGTTTCAAAACCGCGTTACCTGACCTATTTTAACGAATTGGGATACAACAACCAGCCTGCGTTTTTTACCAACAACGAGTTGTACCTGACCGTTAAAAACCCCAACAGCACCCAAACTGACATTTATTTGCTGGATTTGGACAAAAAAACCAAACTGCGTGTAACAGATACCCCGGAAAATGAATTTTCTCCGATGCGCATGCCTGATTATTACAACTTTTCTGTGGTGCGCCAGCAAGTCAACGGCCGCGACACCCTCCAGTATCTGTGGCAATATCCGATCGACCGTTCGCACAGCGGCAAAGCTGTATTCAAATATACTGAAAAAATCGGGTACTATGCCTGGCTGAACGGCTCTCAGGTCGCGGTGTACGTACTGGACAGCCCGAATAATTATTTGGGCATTGCTGACATTCGCACGGATAAAGTGACGCCAATTGCTACCAACATCGGCCGCTGTCTGGTACCCATGTCCAACCGGAATTTGGCTTTTGTACAAAAAAGCGATTTGGGCGACAGTTGGGTGCTGATGGAAAAGAATCCTTACCAACTGACCAAACCGGCAGTACCTGTTGTGAATATGCTAACCGGTTGTGAAGATTTTGGCATTATGCCCGACGGGACTTTCATTTCAGGAAGGGGAAGTAA
>JABWAJ010000207.1 GCA_013361075.1 Saprospiraceae bacterium
GAGATTCCCTTCGGGAAAGACATTTTGGGCTCAAAAAGTAGAAATAAACCAGGAGCAATGACCATCCGGCTAAATTCCAGCAGGACTCCAGGCAAATGCACAAGCAAAATATGCACTGCCTACGCTCGGCGGTATCGCGGTTGCATGCCATGGCTTTTACATGGGAATATACCCCTGTTTTGAATTGTGCCCCAACCGTAGGGCTTTAGGCCACCGTTTCTTAAAAAATTGCCCGAGTTCACGTTAAGCCAAGATGTGTGTAAACCGTAGCCCTGTCGGGAGTGACAAACGATAACGCGTTATGCACAGCTGACGCTCGGCGGTATCAGGGTTATGAGGCATAAAACATACTGCTTTATACCCCGGATTTCATCCGGAGTTATTCACGGTTAACCACTTCGCGGTTGCACCTTACCGTTAAAGCTTTACCCGCTTCCCGCTTTTCGCACTCCGCTTCGCCGCGTCCAGAATTTCCATCACTGTTACGTTCAGGGGTAGGGCAGATAAGTCATTGTCTTCCAAAGCAATTTCTTTTCTAACCACCGCTTTAAAAAAAGAAAACGGATCCTGAAACGGCGGTTTCCGCTCCGGAAGCCTGACCTCGGTTTCTTTGTTTTTTTCCTGAAAGCGGTAGCTCAGGTTGTTGCGGTCTTTGGCCGTGATGAGGCCGCTGCGGCAGTAGATTTCCATATCTTTTCGGGAAAACGGCCAGTTCCACGAAGCCTGGATGATGGTTTGCGATTCGGGGTAGGTAAGCACGATGGTGGCTTCGTCGTCCACCTTCGGGTAGATATCGGGTTTGATTTGCTGCGTGATGGCCATTACCGATACCGGTTTTTGGCCGTTCATGAGCCAGGTGGACAGGTCGGCGCCGTAGCAGCCAAAATCGGTGAGCGCGCCCGCGCCGTTCTGGACGGGGTCGGTGAGCCAGTCTAAGAATTCTTTGTTCACCCCAATCTCTTTGGGTCCCTGGTGCCCGTCGTGGACCACAATTTTTCGGATTGGCCCGATGGCAGCCGAATCCTGCATCAATTGCCGGGCATGGTGCACCGTGGGGTACCAGGTGGTTTCGTAGTTGGTGAGCAGGAAAATGCCGTGCCGGTTGGCCAATTGCTGCATTTTTCGGGCGTGTTTCAGGCTTACCGCCAGCGGTTTTTCCACCATGACGTGGATGCCTTTGGGCGCGCAGATTTCCACCACTTCCAGGTGTTCGTAAATGGCATTAAAGGCCGCCACCGCTTCCGGTTTTTCAGCGGCGATCAGTTCTTCTAAGGTGTTGTAAATCCGGTTTTTGGGGTAGTTGTACTGGTCGGCGTAGCGTTCGGCCAGTTCCCGGTTGGGTTCTGCAATACCGGCGATTTCAATGTCCCCGTTTTTGACGCTGCTGAAAATCCAGTGCACGTGGGTATGGGTGAGGCCGGCCACGCCGATGCGCAGGGGTTGTTGGGTTTGGGCAGGCAGAGCGGAACTTAGCATGGCGAGGCCTAAGCAGGCTAATGTTGTTGTCCGTATTTGCAATTTCATGTTGCCGATTTTGTTTTTGCTGCATAACAGACACGAGGCCGGAGCCTCGCGCCAGCAGAGGGTTCATTCTTTTACCAATTTCAAAGTTTGTGTGAGCCAGTCCGTTTGATTATCAAGGCGATAATCGGGGGCTACGCCGACTACTTCGTATTTTCTCTGCTTCCGGTAGCGGGTCATGGTGCAACCTAAGGTATATTTGTAACAAGGCGTTTTTACACCCCCAATTTCTCCATATCCGACATAGCCGCCTGAATTTTCGCCCACGAGTATGGTTTTTTTGCTCTTTTTGGCCCAAAACAGCAGTGTTTCGCAGGAACTGGCGCAGTGTTTATTGACCATGATGGCAATTTTGGACGGTTTCGCCAATACCCGGTCCAGTTTTATCCGGCTGCTGCTGCCCCGCTGCATGAACGACTGCTGCGGCAATTTTTTCATTTCGTCAATTTCATAGCGCATGTACCGGGTCGAAAGCGAGTCGAAGTTGACGGTATCGCGCAGCCGGCCTGCGTACCATTGCTCAAAAACGGCAATATTGTCTTTGGTCACGTAAATGTCAACTACATCATCTTTGAAAGGCCCCGTGTACAAATAAGGCAGCAGGGGGTTTACATTACGGTCGCTGCCGCCGCCATTGTTGCGCACATCAATGATGAGGTAAGGTTTAGACCTGATGAGTGAGTCATACCGATTGTAAAAATCGTCCATGCGCGCGGTCAGGTGTCCGGAAAAGCTGGGTATCCGCATGTAGTTTGTTTCTGCGTCTATTTCTCTGAATTCCAATTCATTGGAAAGATTTAAATTATAGCTGTTTCGCGTTTTCAGGCTCGTTTTAAACCAGTTATCGCCCAGCCGGCCTTCCTTCAGTTCCATTTGGGGTACAAAATTGAGGGAATGGTTGCGCATGTACAAAAACACTTCAAACACCTTATCGCTTTTGCGTTTGAGTTCCATTTTTACCTGCCCTGGCACCCACAGGGGCGTTTTAGATTCCAGTATCACGCCTGCGTAGTCGCGCAGACCTTTTTTGCTGGGTACAATGGCAATGGTATAAGCCGAATCCTGTGTTTGATAAATCCCTTCAATGTCTTCGAGGGGCTTTTGCTCGATTTTGCCGAGGCTGATTTTTTCGCGGTTTAAAAACAGCGGCGAGTTGAGAAACTCCTTAACCAATTCGGGGTTTTGGTCATTTACTACGGGGTATTCCATGCTGATGTGCGAGTGATTGTCTTTAAAAAACTCCACATAATAGGTCAGCACTTTAAAACACTCTGATTTGTCGGCAGCCTGCCGAGCCGCTTCGAACAGCTGCTTTTTCATGGCATCGTAGCCGGCCTGGTTGCGGTTGTTTACATTGTCTTTAAAGCCGGGCAGGTTCGCTTCGTAGTAGCCGGTGACGTAATGAAGTTCTTCGGAACAAGCGCAATTTTGTGCACTTAGGGAAATGACGGGCAGTAGAAAAGCCAACCATATCATGTTGAGACGCATCCGGTACAGGTTTTTGTATGATACAAATTAAAAAGGTTTGCCTGGAAGAAATTAAGCTGCTAAAGTTAGGTAAAATTTCAACCACGTCGATGTGCCTGGAATGGAAAACAAAAAAGCGCAAAGCCGAAACCTTGCGCTCAGGAGTAAAGTATGCTTGCCTGACTTATTTCCAATCCAACCGATCCAGGATCATCCGCACTTCGCCTTTCTGGAGGGTAGTCACCGCTTGCGTTTGCTGTATCAATTGGTTCATGTCTTTTCCCGGGTGTACTTTTTTGAAATACCCTTCAAACCACGGAGCTAAATATTCCTTCATATCGGTGTACACATCGGCGGTTGCCATGTTGTAAGGCATCGAAGCGCCGAAAGGGAACTCCATCTCGTAGAGGATCCAGGCTTTCATTTTGCCATCTTTCACCCTTGCCGCGTGGATGGGTTTCCAGATGTCCCGTTCCACTTTAATGTGGTCAGCGCGGGTTGCTCCGGCAGGTGACGAGAAATAATTGAAAACCAAAACTTTGCCTTTTTCCCATTCCTCCGGAAAAATCAGGATTTGGGCAACCCCAACCAGGCAATCTTTGCGCGGGCCGGTGAAGATGAAGGTCTGCTTGTGGTTCAGGTAATCGCCGTGCAGGAGGTGGCACTTCGGCGTGGCGCTATACAAGGCAGCCAACCGGACAGAATTGGTGCCAAAAATCAATTGTGGCGTTCCATACGCCCACAAGGCATAAGCCACACACAACCAGATGAAAAAATTAAGCCTTGTATTTTTGCGAATATCCGGAGCCATCCAGAAACAGCACATCTCCGTGTGGGGTTTCGATTCCTGCACTTGCCGGTACAGGTTGTCGCGGTGTTCATTGCTGGCAAATACTTCCAGAGTGCGCAGGGTTTCGCCAGTTCCAAGAACAAACCCGCCGATCATGTTCCCGTGGCAATAAATGGCAAAAACCTGATTGGTTTCGTAGTAGTCGCGGTTGACGTTAAAGCCGGAGCACCGGAAATAGTTGCCTGCAAATACGTCAATTTCGTTGGAGTTGCGGATTTGTGTGAATTTTGGAAAGTGTAGCATGATCTCGCTTTTTGTAAGGATTTAATTTTCTTATTGACCTTACAAAGGTGCGGCGACCAGGACAGCCGCGCATCCACATGTTGATGTGGAAGGCCATAAAACCAACAAAAGGCATCCCGAATTAAAAAAAAAGACCCCGGAGAGGTCAACTGGTTGCGGATGGCACATTGATCTGCAACTGACTGACTTCTCCGAGGCCTAAATCCGGATTTAAAAAAATTCGAAATGACTCTTTTAGCGCTTAAAATGGATGATGTTCATCAATGCGTATCCAGATAAACTGCGGCGGAAGCGACTGCGGAAACCAATGGCCCGCCCAGTTCCAAACCAATGATGTCGGCCCAAACCCAATCAGGAATGCTTGCAGGTTCTGCGCTGCCTGTGCCGGGGGTTCCGTGCGAGATGGACCTCCAGTACCAGAAGTAGCGGCTGTATTTCAGAACGGATACCATCGAAAGCACTACGATAGGGTTATCCATGGAAACATCGCGCACCAGTTTATTTTCCTGAATGGTCATGAAGGTCACAAAATTGCTCAGTTCTTCCGGCGAACGGACCGGCATGGAGGCTGCTTCATTGAAGATGGTGAGCAGGGTATTTTTATCCTTGGCACTCAATCGGGTTTCGGCTAAGCGATCGGCATAATTGGCGTAGTCGCGATGCAAATTTAGGGTTTTGGCGCGTTGTTGGTCTGTTTGGTTTACCGGCAGTTCAGCATCTGCCAAAAAACGGACGGTTTTTTCAGTAAGGAGTTGCTGGATGGCTTTGCGGTCGCCGTTCAATGACTCAATGGCTTCGCGGTTGTCGTTCAGCACAACCTGCACGGCGAGGTTGTGGAGTTGACCGATATTGTCTTGTGGATTATTCGGGTTTACGAGGCTTTGCACGCCGAAGCCCATATCCGGATTGAAGAGAACGGTGCGTTTGCCGGTATATGTTCCGTCAAAAGATTCGCGCAACGGGTAGAATCCGGCAGGAATTACCTGTGGTTCAATCCCCAATGCGTTAGCAGTAGCACTGTCCACTACAAAATCATCCGTAAGTGGATAATACTGGCCGAAGTACCGGGCAGCGTCGTCCCCCTGACCAAATTGCAGGGCCATCCGGTTGCTCAAGTGGGTAGCTTCGGTTTCCCAGCCGATCCAGATACAGTTGCTGAAGCTGTACATGCATCCCCTGTAAGTGGACGTGCCAAAGTGGATGATGATCCGGTCGCCCGACGGGATTTCCGGTGCCGGGTCTGCAAGCGGGGGTTGGATGCTGATTTCTTCCTTGGTGCAGGAAAACAGGCTTGCGCAAAGGAAAAGGGTAATGAGGGCAAAGGAAAAGGTGCGGATAGTCATGGCTTTAACATTGAAAAAGTGAAACTAAGCGCCTACTCTTTTCTGCGGATTTTCGGCTTGCTCCGGTGTTATTCAGCCGCTTTTGCTGCGGCTTTAAATAACTATCCGCGTTTGCCTGAAATCTTACGCCCGGGTGGAAGATTTTTTTTCTTCATGTACGGATCGCAGAAGTATTGGTATCGAAAGGAGTACCCCAAACTGATATTGTGCTTGGATTTCAGCCACAAGCAATGAGGGCATACTTGGATTATGCAGCAGCTTAGTGGTTCGAGACATTAGCCTCGGTACTGGAAAGAGTTTATTCAAAAGCAAAGGCATCAGTTGCTTCCATCGGCCATGCGCCGTAAAAGGTATTTTCGATGATTTCGGCTTTGTGCTTCAGCAACGCTTTATGCAGGTATTCATCTTTTTTTAGATAAAACTGGCGCTCATTGATAGTCCCGTCAAATGGATGAGAGACATATACATTGTCACCATTTTTAATCCGTACCCTTAATTTCGTTTTAAAATTGCCGTGGTATTTTGGAAAAGCCAGCAGCGCGTATTCATTCGGATATAGCTTTAACCCAAAACGCCCAAGGCCACAAAAATCATATCCCTTAAATTCGATAGGCCGCCAATTGCCGTTCGAATCCAAAGCTTCCTGTATCCCAAACAAATGGTTATCTTTTCCCGAAATGACCTTTATCCCAGCAGTTTGATTGACTATATAAACCGGATAGTTGTACTCGGCGAGTTCCTGTCCATAAGGATTCCGGACTATGGAAGAGGAATAGTCGATGAATAATTCAAGACCGTCTGTACGGGTTGTATCGGTGGTGCCAATTAGTTCCGGAAAAACAATATCACTGTCTTCATATTGCAGGCGCCCTTCTACTGTTATTGTTAAGGTATCAGAGAAAGGCGATTTTCCGATAAATTCCGGGTAGCTGCCATTCATGTAGTCGTAAGACCGGTATTGAGCGCTGTCTTCAAAAGGCAGTTGAATCACAATTGGTTTTTTAAAGACAACAGGCTTAACTGCTTCTTCCCGGCCACAAGCTGCCAAAACAGCCAGTGTGAATAGCAAACTTAATTGTTTCATTAAGGTTTTTTCCAGATAACGGCACGAATGAGAAAAAGTGACAGGTCTACCCTCCCCCCAATAACCAGTAACCACTATACCAATAACCAATAACCATCCCTCAATACACCAACTTCATCAACTTCAGCCGGTTCCTTCGCTCACTCGGCACCACCACTGCGTTGGCATCTACCTGTACCGCGTCTTTGAAGCGCAGTTTCAGGTCTAAATGTTCGGTGCTGAGCAGGCCTTTGCGGTTGTATTCGCCGAGGGCGTTGAGTACATATTCGCTGACGGTATTTTCCTGGCGGATTTCGTCATTGAACAGGAAACGCAGGCTGCCCGGGGATTTGAAAAGAAAATAGGAGGAATAAATGCCGTTGTCGTCCTGCGAATATTGTTTTTTGTGGAGGATACTTCTCCAGTGGGTTTCGCCGGTAGGATGTACGGAAATGACGATGAGTTCGTCGAAGTAGTAGTCAATGATTGCGCGGGCACCACTGTCGTAGAAGGTGCGGTTGGTCGCGCCGGAGCGGCGCTCCATTTGTCGGTTGCGTTCAATGATAATGAGCACGCCCCCGTCGCGACGCAGCACAACTTCCTGCACATTGACTTCCGAAATGCCTTTGTTTTTAATGTTTTCTTTACCCAGCAGCGTGGCTACAAACGCGTCGTCAAAGGGTTCAAAGCGCAGCAAATGGCCGTCTTCGGCGCGCGGATCAACGCTGAGGTAAAAATACCCTTCGGCCCGTTCGAGGTTCTTTTCATAATACAAACCCGCACCAACGAGGCGCTTGTTCAGGTTGTCGTATGAAAAATACACGTCGTAGGTAAGTTTGTCTTCCAGCACCACCTGGTAGCGGTTATCGGCCAGCACCGGGTCGCCCGAGCATTCCACAATTTCGTAATAATGCTGCTTTCTTTTTGATTTGTAATTGTTGCGCTCGATGATCAGGAGCATGTGGCCGTCATTGTTCACAGTGACCTGAAATTCATCCATGCCGAAGTAAAAATCACTGAGCGAAAAGCTCTTTTCCCAAAGGCGGTCCAATGTGCCGAGATCAAGCGCACAGGCGCGCACAATATTTTGTTTTTCAATATAATAAACGATTGCTTTGCTTTTATCATCAGAACGCACCACTTCAAAACCGGGGGTAAAAAAAAGATAGCCGTAGTCCATAACGGTAGCAGAATCAATCAGGTTGGCTGCCGGGTCGTAGCGATGGGCTTTAAGGATGGTATGGCCTTTGTGGCGAAAGTGGTAGAGTAGCGTAAAATCCGTTTTACCGCCTATGACTTTAATTACTTTGGGAAATTTTTTATCCAATTCCAAAGTCTTGCTCCAGCTGGGCTGCAACCGTTCATCAAAAGACTGAACTTCATATTCGGTGTTTCGGTCGCGAAACAACAACATGTTTCCCCGCAAATCGCCGATGAGTTCGTAGCCGGCGTCATTGCGCAGTGAAATCTCTTCCGATACGGTAATGGTTTGCCCTTGCAACAAAGTACTCCCGAAAAGCAGCACTATCATAATGGTCATGATCCCTTTCATAGCTTTTTGAATTTATCGTCTTTGTTCCGTTTCCGGACAACGGTGCGAATAAAGTTACGGTTTTGTGCCATAATTACGGAACAAAAAAAACACGGCCAGGTTCCCAAATACGCAATTGGAAAATTCCCCGACTGAAAAAGGGGTACTTTTGATAAATTCAGGAGGCAAAAATGCCCGACAGGTATTGGCGACAGCTTTTAAAGGAAAAGGTCAGGCCAGGCATCAACTCATTGAATAAAACGCCAGGCTGCATAAAATTCATACCCCACCCCACGTGCACGACCAAAGGTACCGATGTTGTACGATCCCATGGCCCCGATCCGCAAGGCCGCATCCCTGGGCAGTCCGTTGATGAGGATGTACCCAAGCTGTACTGCCAGCGTCTGGTTGGTATTGTAGGTGAGTCCGGCCCAAAAAGCATCCTGTTTTTCCATTTTCAGGGAAAGATTGGCGTCCAGAACGTTTTCTGCGCTATAGTTGATCCAAACAGAGGGTTCAAAAAAAACGTCTTCTTTAATGGCCCGATAGCCGAATGTAGCATTGGCATGCACGGCGCGTTTGAAATTAGCGGTGCTGCCGCTGGCTTTGAATCGCAGATCAAAAGGGAAAAGCTGATTGGCGGCAAGCCCTGCGAAAAAGAAACTCTTGTCGAAATCACTACCGCCAAAAGACGTGTAAAAAATGCCCACCCCGGCGTTGGGTACAATGGTAGTCACTTCACCGCGGGGCAGGGTCAGGTCATCTTCTTCATTGACGACAATGTCGAGCCCGTCAACTGTAAACTGCTGCAAAGTAGT
>JABWAJ010000208.1 GCA_013361075.1 Saprospiraceae bacterium
GTTTGAAAGACATTGTTTACGTCAAAAACAATACGTCTTACCTGCGCAAAAAACTGGATGCTTTCCTCGAAGCCAATACCGACAAATTTGAAAAGGCTTCTTCGGGCCGGACCTTTTACAACTTCGAACCGGAACTGGATCGCAGCTTCAACCGGGGCTACACCGATTACTTTGTCAACCACCGCCGTGAAAAAATTGGCTCGTGGGAAAGCCCCAAGTCAAAAGGACAATACATTGGTAAATTGCTGGAAACCAAAGCCAACGGCTACCGAATCGAAAACTACGAACTGCTCAACAACGGTGACGGCCTGTATTTTCTCAACGAACAAGGCATTGCCGACGGCGTGCAGGTCAACATCATCGTCAACGACTTAGTGGTGCCCAACGACCTGAAACCCCTGCCGGTTGGCACCGAAATATACCGAAATCTCGACGCGGAGTTCAACCGGATGATCGAAAATGAAAACAGCGCAGTTCGGAAAATTGGCGTGACCATGCGGTTCAGGGAAACAGAAACGGGCTTTGCGCTCGAAGTTTCTGACGAAGACGGTCATCGCTACACCGCAACTATGGAGGCCCCTAAAGAACTGGCCAAAAACCCGGAAGGGCTGATTGAAAATACCAGAAAGAACCTGGCTAAAACGGGCAATACGCCTTTTATCGCAGATGAAATTGAAGTAGATTTTTCGCAAAACTGGTTTTTGCCCAATTCAAAAATAAATGAAATCCGCAGGGTCGCACTGGAACATCTGGCTGAAATCCGCATCCGGGATTACCAGCGGGAAGAACATCCGGTGGCCAAAACCGATCACCCTTATCCGGTCAAAAATCTCGATTTTACCTACAACGTTTCCAATAAGCTGGCCCGGGCATTTTATAAACGCCACGGTGTTACGGAAATTGAAAAAGCCTTTGAATTGCAATGGGACCCCGGCAAGTCGCGCGTGATGGTGACCAAATATTGCGTCAAATACGAGTTGGGCAAATGCCCGCGCTACCAACGGGCTACCATGGGCGAAAAGGTGGCCGAACCACTTACGCTGAAACACGGGGAAGTAGAGTATAAACTGAAGTTTAATTGCAAGCCCTGTGAGATGGAGATTTGGGAAAAAGATGCAGAATTGGTACTGGAAGAGGAAGGGGATTAACAACGCATGAATCATCCCGGATTTTCAAAACAGCTATTGGTGTAACAAACGATCAATTAATCAATGGTTGTCAGGATTCAGCTGGCATGACCCCGGACTGGAGATTGCCAACTGAATCCTGCCAGCTGTCCGTTGACTGATACAGCTGAATCATCGCACAAACCTGCTGTTTTTATTTGAGTCACCCGTGCCCGGGTGGTTTATTTATTTTGAAGTACAAGGTTCCGGCCGCTCGCTCATTTCGTATTCCTTCATTAATTCCTCTAATTTCTTTTCGTACGAATCGGCAGGCGACGCTTCTATTTTAGCCAGTTTCTGCAGGGCCTGATAGCGGCAATCCCATACCTTGACGCGCAAATTCTGAACCCGGCACTCGACCGGCTCGGTAAACTGGAACTCAAAAGTTCGCTGAAACGACTCAATTTGCTCCAGATACTGGGGGGCTTCCTCGCACGTGCCCGAAAGCCCTCTTATGGTCCAGTCTTTTACCTGGTGGATGTTGTCACAATAATATTCTGCTGACTGGTAGTCTTTTAAAGGTTTGTCACCTTGCCCAACAAACTTGTTCCAAAGCTTTTCGATTTTTACCCCATCGGCCTTATGCCGGTCGTTTATGGCAGACAATTCATTGATTTTAACCATGGTAATTTCTTCCAATGGAGTGATCTCGATCCTTTGGAGAGAATCAATTTTCTGAAGCATATCTTCTGCCAGGTCGCAGGTGAAAGCAAAGCCATCCATGATATAAGCCCGGATCAGGGGTTCTTTGGTACAGTATTTATAACCATATTTGATCTTAGGATTCACCTTGTTGTTGGGGATAAAGGCTTCCCAGGCTTCATTCAGGGCTGCAAGGCCTTCCTCATTTTGTCCAATGTTCTTCTCCAGTTTCTCAATTTCTTTCGCCAGTTCGGCATCAGGCGGGACGCTGCTTTCTGCCTGTAATTTTTTGATTTTGTCCAGCATGGCCGGAGCTAAATTACACAGGTCTACCGCGCCCTTCAACACGAGTTCCTTCATCTTCGGTGTTGGGTTGCAGGGGAAAACCGGCAATTCAGCATCAAAGCCACGGGAAACACCGGTTTTGATGTAAGCTTTCCAGGCAATGTCCAATTTGTCTATGCTCTGAAACATGGATTTCATTTTAGCAACTTCCGGTGCTAATCCTTCCACATCCTTTACCCGTAAAGTGGTTTTTTCGGTTAAGCGAAGGGTGCGGTTTTCAAAAATATCTTTTGATTTAGGGACATTTCCTTCGCAATAATGGGCATAAGCTACCATGTAGGAATACTTCGCCAGTGTTTTTTTCTCACAGCTCGATTTAGCTGCGGTGAGGTTCTCTAATTCCTCCAGATTGGCTTCTTTGGTTTGTAAAAATTGTTTCCAAATCGCGTCAAGGTCGTGATAGGCTTTCATTTTTGTTTCCAGGGCCTCTTTTTTGGCTACAAATCCCGGAATTGACTTATGCACAGCCGGGTCTATCGTCTCGATTTCTGCCATCAATTTTTCAGCGTCGCTAATCTCGCTTTGACAGAAACAGGTATTGGTATTCATCAACAGGTACTTGGCATAATCCGGTTCATCATACACCTTGTTCGGCTTGACCAGTTCGCTCATGTTGGAAATTTTATCATTGTCCAGAAATTCCTTCCAGGTTTGATCAAAATTCACCGTCTGAGAAAAAGTGGCCTTAGAAAAGAGTAAAATGCTGATTGTGAGGAAAAAAAAGGAATGGTTTGTTCGCATCACAAGTATAAATTTTAAAAGCCGTGTCGTTAGGAGTGGAATCTTAAACTCTGGGCATAAACGCTTTTTTTGCGGAATTATTACGCTTTGTGCCTGAAAAGAGGGCAATGCTTCCTTTGACAGCAGTTACTTCTTGCACCGTACGAACCCCCATTTGCCATTTTTTTTGGCAGATCCGAACCCTTCTTTTACGACGGGTACCGGATCGTCTGCTGCCCACTCTTTTCCTTCCACGAGCAAACTGCCATCGAGGGCATAAACTGCCCGGACTACAGCTTCTCTACTGCGGTAAAAGCCACCTTTCTCTCCGGTGTACCAGTTAGACTTCCTGAATCCCAGCGATGTTTTTGCCGAATATTGTGCGTAAACGCCATGCCCGATGTACTCAGCAGGTTTTTTCATCTGTTTTGTCAAAGGCTGCAGGGTTTCATTCAACAATTGGAAGGTCTCCCCCTGAACCATCGTATAAACCCCGTCCGGGTGCCGGAAGATGTCCTCAAAAGCAGCGGGAAGGACAATTTTACCTGTAGTATCCAGCAACCCTTTCCTGATGCGGCCTTCGGGATCGCGGTCAAAAAAAACAGCTTTGCCGCCCGGCCAGAAAGTTTCTGTGTATTCAAAAACAAAGGGAATAACTTCTTCCCCAACGCTGTTGATGTAGCCCCATTTGTTGCGTCGGGTATCCCCGGCAGGAAAACGACCAAGTACCATTTTCCCGTCACTAAGGTGTACATCAGGTTTGACAACGCGGCCACTCACCTCAAACAGGGTTGCTTGACCCAAGTCTGTCGTTTTTGCCAACCAGTGTTGTGCGTCTAAATAAAGTACTTCATCAAATTCCAGGTCGGATAATTTTTCGAGCCTGTCGGTGCACAATTGCAGCTTGCCACCTCCGCTGCAGGCGATATGGTGGCCCGCTATTTCAAGCCGCCACAGAGTTGGTTGCACCATGACCTGGCCGTCCAAAGCCAGAAGTCCATACCTGTCGTTGTGCCTGAACCGTATCCTGCCATATTGTGCTGTTTCGCCAATTTCCTGGAAGTACCCGGAAAGCATTTTTCCGTCCGCATTCAGGAGGCATTCGCCTTTTTCCGGAAAACGGGCTGCGAGCAGATGGACACCAAGATGCCGAATGGAGGTATAAATGGGGGGCGCCAATACATGGCCTTGTGCGTCCTTTAGGCCAAACTTTTCATTGTCTTCAAAAATATACCGCGTACCCGATGGCGTTTCAATGGGACGGTTTTCCGGCGGGCGGGGCACAACTGACCAGGTATTGCCGCCCGGAAGCTTTCTGATTTCAAATACCTGGCTTGATGCGTCTTCAACCTGGTAGGGCTTGCCTTCTGTCCATTCGGCCTGTGCAAACCGGGGTGTCAGCACCCAGGTTCCTGAGGTGTCGATAAAGCCCCAGGCGCTGCCCATTCTGACCGCTGCAATTCCCTGATGAAAAGGTTTGACTTCGTCGTACTGAGCAGCTATGTGAAATTGTGGCGACCGGCAATTTGAAAATAGGAATCCGAACATGTGAATACAGATAAAATGCCCCACTTTACATTTCATGGTCCGTTTGTTTTCGCGGCGTAGCGAATGTACACGTTTATTTTGTGCCACAAAAGGAAGTAACCGAACAAGGATAATTGGGGTTGGTTTTTATTCGGATGCGTTTGGCCGGGAGCGCTAATTTTATCAAAGCTCGCCATGGATATTCCGGGGTAAATTCCGTTACCATTATTGCAGGCCCAGACAAAATAGTTTTACACTTCATTTACATACTTTTTCAATAAAAAGAAAGCTGATCCTCTGGTATGTTGTACTTTTACAGGTCTCATTTCAATAATTTTTTATCACACCCAACACCCGCATTATTATGAAACGGTTACCACTATGGATTGCTATTCTGTTTTTTTGTGGCCAGCTCTTCGGCCAAAACAATTATTCGCCCGAAACGCTCGAAAAAATCAAGGCAGTAGAAAACAACCTCACGGGGAACATCATCGTCAATGATGCAAAACCGGGAACAATTGCCGGACAAATGGCCAAATACAAGGTAAATGGCATGAGCATTGCTGTTATCCATGATTTCAAAATCGAATGGGCAAAAGGCTATGGTTGGGCCGATGTGGAGGAAAAAAAGCCAATGACTACAGCAACACTCTTTGAACCAGGGTCCATCAGCAAAACCCTGAATGCAATTGGCATCCTGAAATTGGCGCAGGAGAAAAAAGTTGACCTCTATACCGATATCAATACTTACCTAACCTCGTGGAAATTCCCTTATGATTCGCTTTCAAAAGGAAAAACAATAAACCTGGCTCAGTTACTCGCCCACCAGGCAGGGTTGACCGTACATGGCTTTCCTGGCCACGACATTAATGGACCTGTTCCCACTGTATTCGAGGTACTGGATGGCAAAAAGCCGTCGTTTACCCCGGCTGTACGCAGTGCCTTTGAGCCGGATTTGAAATTTCAGTATTCCGGTGGCGGCACAACTATTTCGCAGGTGCTGCTCACTGATGTGACCGGGCAAGCCTATGATGTCTGGATGTATGAAAACGTATTGAAACCGATAGGCATGGTCAATAGTACTTATGCGCAGCCGCCGGCAAAGGATCAGTGGCATTTGTGCGCATCGGCCTACAACAGCGACGGCACGCCAATTGAACGGAAATTCCATGTTTACCCCGAACAAGCGGCGGCAGGGCTGTGGATGACACCCACCGATTTGTGCCATTATATTCTGGACATGCAATTGGCTTATCAGGGCAAACCTTCCAAAGTGCTGAGCCCCGACATGGTAGACCTGCACCTGAAGCCTTACCGAAATGGCCCAACGGCTATGGGAACTTTTATTGAAGACCACGATGGCGCCATTTATTTTGGCCACGGAGCAGGCAATGATGGGTTTTGCGGGCAATTTTTTGGAAGCCTGGAAGACGGAAACGGCATTGCCATCTTTTTGAATTCTGACAATGGCAGACTCCTTGGAGAGGTGATCAATAGTGTTGCGAAGGTGTACAACTGGAAAAATTTTTACCGCGAACCACGTCGTGTAAAAAGTATGGCTGTGCCGGATGAAACTTTAAAATCCTATGAAGGTATTTACCTTTTCGATAATACGTGGGCCGCAATTGGTAAAAAAGACAACGACTTCCATTTTTTCACGAACGGGACTCACGCTAAAATGTATTTTTCCTCACCGGTACAGTTTGTTAATGAAGAATTTCAGGCAGTCAAAACGATGATAAAAGATGAAAAAGGCAATGTTACCGGGTACACCCGGATGGTAAACGACAAGGAATATCCACCTGCCAAAAAAATCGCCAATCTGGATACCCTGCAATTGGAAAACCATATTCTGGGGGAAATAGGCTGGTATTACTTTGGCAACAAACAATACAAAGAATCGCTTGCAGCTTTCAGACGTGGTACTGAATTGTATCCCGAAGACCTCAACACGCTCATCAATCTGGCTCATTTGCATTTGTTCAACAACGATTATGCCAGTGCGATTGCGATTTATAAAGCGCATCTGAACGATGAGGTCAAACCCGGTTACAGCTGGGTGCAGTTGTTAAAAGATGATTATATGTATTTTAAAAACAGCCAGAATGAGGTAAAAATGTTCGACAAGGTGTTTAAGGAGTTAAAGATTGAAAAACCTTAACAGCTATAAATTCCCGGATAAACCCCTGTTTTTGTCTAAAAAACCGGCTGCAATTTTTGAAACCAGCGAATGATTTGGACTCCAGGCGCGATAAACTTCGGCTGCCCATTTTTTGATCCATTCAACACATTCGGCTGCGGTACTTGCTGCAAGGAGGTCTTTGGCAGTTATACTTCCTCTTTCCAATGGTTTAGGAATAGCAAGCAATTCAATTGGCTGGTTTAATTTATATTCATTTAAATAATTGCTTAGCAGGGGAGATTTTTTGTAATCCCAAGCCTGGTTTTTGTCAAGGATTAAATTTAATCTTGTCAAATGAAAATAATTGCTCCATTGTCCATGAATTTCCGGATGTTGCAAAGCATGTGCGTCCACACTTAAAAACCTTGGAATATGGTATTCTGTCTCCTTAAAGTCTAATAGATAAAGACTGCTATTGTAATGATCCATACAATCGAAAATACCCCTTTGATAGTCGGCACCACAAAACTGACATGGACCATTGTCAAGAAGTACCACCCCGTTTTTTTCTGCCTGGTCAATAAAGTCGGTCATGGTTGCTGCCGTTTATGAGCTTGCTTTGTCATGTTTACCCTGTTTTTTTGTGCGGGCCCTGAAACAAAAGAGGCAGCAGGAGAATTACCCACCGCGCATGCTACCCGCTTACAGCGTTCGGTTTATTTTTTTCTTTTGATTTATTAAGGATTGATGCTACAAAATCTTTAGCCATAATTTCTTTTAATTTAGCATACTCCTTTTTGTCCTGGTTTGCCTTTTCAGCAATTTCGTATTTCAGCTTTTCATATTCTTTCCTTGCTTTTTCATGGTTTCTGAGGTAATTCCGGAAATTTAAATGCCGGTGCAGTTCTTCACAGGTAATATGACAAACATACAAATGATGGCTGATGGAGTCCAGTACCAAATGGATGTCCTTTTTTTTCTCCCGTTTGAAAACCTCTCTGCCTTCAATTCCCTGATTTCCATTGTGATAATAACCCAGTTTTTCCAGCCCGGTTTTAATTTCCTCAAACAATCCCGGGTTGTTGTAGGCAATATCAATGTCAATAATTGGTTTTGCAGACAGGTTTTTTATGGATGTACTCCCGATATGTTCAATTTGGATTCCATTTTGGAAGATATGTTCACTCAGGACTTCCTTTATTTTATCAAAATCGTTTTCCCAGTGTTCCTGGTATTTTTGTATGAGCATTTTGTCGGTATTTGCGGATCGACCGCTTCTTCCCCCAGTCGGAATGATTACCATTTGCTAAATTTCAAGCAAAGTTAAGCATAATACCACCATGTAACAAATGATATGCCGGGCAACGCCAAGACACGCTTGTTAGCTTTCGGCAGCGAAAAAATACATGAGTTATGAAAGCCTTTCAAAGTATTCCCTTGTTCCATCCCGAACACTTCCTATCTTTGCCGCGTTTTAATCAAGTCGCCACGAAAAGTTGGCGGCGGCATTGGATCATCAGGGTCTGAGGTTGTGCGATAAGGTGCAAGTTGCAAAAGACAAAAGGCAATAATTTAGTGAAATAAAATGATTTCGTAAAGTACATCTATTTGATTACGAAAACATTGAACTTTACAAAGCTGAATTGCCTCTTGCCTCTTGCCCTTTACCTCTTACACAACCCTGACCACAACTCAACACCATGGATTTTGATGTAATCGTTATCGGGGGTGGCCCCGGAGGATATGTGGCAGCCATTCGGGCGGCCCAATTAGGCATGAAAGTAGCGGTCGTGGAACGCGAATCGCTGGGCGGGATCTGCCTCAACTGGGGCTGTATTCCCAGCAAGACGCTCCTCTCCGTCGTGGAGCTTGGGGACAAACTCAAGAAGGCTGTGGAGTTGGGGCTCATGCTTCCGGCTCCAGCCGCGTATGACCTGGCTCGTATGGTGGCCAGAAAAGAGAAGGTCGTCGCTTCGCTTGTCAAAGGGATTACGACACTGTTCAAAGGCTGGGGGATTGAACAGGTCTCCGGACAAGGGGTTGTCAAGGACGCACGTACCCTAGCCGTGACACTTCCGGATGGAGCACGGCGTGAGATTCAGGCCGATGCACTGGTGATTGCGACCGGCTCCTCCTGGCCGAACCTTCCTCAATTTCCCATCGATGGCCAGCAGATCGTGACCAGTCAGCAACTGCTTGATCTGACACAGATTCCGGCCAGCCTTGCCATCTTGGGTGGTGGAGTAGAGGGGTGCGAGTTTGCTGCGTTGTACAGTGGTCTTGGGGCAGAGGTTACCATTCTTGAACTCC
>JABWAJ010000209.1 GCA_013361075.1 Saprospiraceae bacterium
GCCATTATTGTGGACAAAGCCGAACCAAGCGAGGCATTAAAGGCAAACATAGCCTGGTCGGTCGGATTGGAAAACGTCACCCACCTGCTCTCTGCGACGCAATTGAAAAAATTCAGGCAAAAACAAAGCGTACAGGGCGAACAGGACATTAAAGGTGAAAAAGGAGCGTATTTTATTTCCACAGATATTGCACTCGCCGGCCATTCCGAAAAAAAATGGGTTATTGTTGCCGATGTAAATCAAAGCCAGTCGCAGGTTGTGGAAATTTGCGAGCTCATCAAAGACAAAACCGGCCTTGAAAAGCAATTGCACGATGATATAGCTGCCGGAACACAACATCTGATTCAACTCGTTGCCGCTGCAGACGGGCTGCAATTCACTGCGGATAAACTGACCGATACCCGCCATTTTTCAAACGTGCTGTTCAATATCATGCGGGGTGGCATATTTGACGACAATTACCAGATCGAAAAAGGTGATTTTGTCAGGTACCTCACCAAAGCCAATAAGGAGGTCACTGCCAGGAATGGCGCATTTATTGCGGGTTTGGCGGAAGCATTCAATCAATCTGAACTCAGGGGCCTGTTGGTGAAAAGTGAAGACCCTGATCTGGCCCGACTGGGCATGGAGTACCTGCCTCTAAAGTTCAGCCGCAGGCATGGAGACCCCAGCCGCCCCTGGAATTATTTTTCCATCAACACCCGGGATGAAACGGACGGTTCGAAAATATTGGATTATGAAGGCAACTGGCGGGACTTATTCCAGAATTGGGAAGCCCTGGCCTGCTCCTATCCCGAATTTATTGAGGGAATGATATTCAAGTTCCTCAATGCTTCCACATTTGACGGGTACAATCCGTACCGGGTCACAAAAGATGGCTTTGACTGGGAAACCATCGAGCCCGATAACCCCTGGTCTTATATCGGATATTGGGGCGACCACCAGATCATTTACCTCCAGAAGTTTCTGGAAATCATTGAAAAATACCAGCCGGGTACTCTAAAATCCTATTTTGAAAAGGATTGGTTTGTATACGCTGCCGTCCCTTACCTCATAAAACCTTATCATGAAGTATTGAAAAACCCTAAAGATACCATTGCCTTCGACCACGAGTGGGATAAGGAGATCCGGGAACGGCGGAATGCACTGGGAGCCGATGGCGCACTACTGACTGCCGAAAACCGGAAAATATACCACGTTAACTTCCTGGAAAAAATATTGGCAACCGTTTTGGCCAAAGTATCGAACCTCATCCCGGAAGCAGGAATATGGATGAACACCCAACGCCCGGAATGGAACGATGCCAATAATGCCTTAGTAGGCAACGGGGTTTCGATGGTGACCCTGTATTACCTGCGCCGGTTTATGAAATTTTTCCAGCGCGTATTGGAGGGGGCAACATTGGAAAGTGCAGCGCTTTCCGTAGAATTGGCTGAATACTACCACCATGTAAGAGAAACGCTTCAGGATTTTCACCCCCTGTTGGTGCAAAGCATTTCTGATGAAGATAGAAAAAAGATCCTCGACAGGTTAGGTCTTGCAGCGTCAGAATACCGCGAGGCCATCTATCAAAATGGTTTTTGTGGTAAAAAAAGAGGCACTTCCTTAAACGAGCTGAAAACGTTCGCACAATTGAGTCTCGATTTTATAGAACACGCCATCCGTGCCAATCAACGGGCCGACAAACTTTACCATGCCTACAACCTGATGACCGCCAATGACACGGCGGTTTCCATCTCGCACCTCAGCGAAATGCTGGAAGGGCAGGTAGCCGTTCTGAGTTCGGGGTATTTAAGCCCGGAGGAAGCCCTTGATGTACTCAATGCTTTAAAAAACAGCGCCTTATTCCGGGACGACCAGTACAGTTACTTATTGTACCCAAATAAAGATTTACAAGGCTTTTTGAAAAAAAATATCATCCCCCAATCCGATGCCCAATCATCGGAATTAATCCGGCAAATGATCAGCGACGGGAATACCGCCATTGTTGAACGGGATATAAAGGGGGCGTATCATTTCAATGGAAATTTCAAAAACGCCAATGACCTCAGTACAGCCCTGAAGGCACTTTCTGAAACGAAGTACAGCGAACTGGTCAGAAAAGACACGGAACTTTTGCTGGAAATATTCGAGCAGGTGTTCCACCACAAAGCATTTACCGGCAGGTCGGGTACTTTTTTCTCTTATGAGGGCCTCGGTTCCATCTATTGGCACATGGTGTCCAAATTGCATTTGGCCGTACAGGAATGTTGCCTGAAAGCTATTGCTGAAAATGCCGATCCAGGCGTCACAGGCCGCCTGCTGGAACACTACTACGAGATTGAAGCCGGCATCGGAGTGCACAAATCTCCGGAGTTGTACGGTGCATTTCCGACCGACCCCTATTCGCACACCCCACTGCATCGGGGGGCCCAGCAACCCGGCATGACCGGGCAGGTTAAGGAAGACATATTGGTGCGGTTTGGAGCACTGGGCGTCTTCGTAGAAGGGGGGAAATTGTCTTTCAACCCCAGCTTGTTGCGGAAAACTGAATTCCTGGAACAACAGCAAACCTTTGAATATGTGAATATTCGGGGAGAAAAAGAGCAAATCCTCCTGCAACCCGGCACCCTTGGTTTCACCTGTTGCCAAACTCCCGTAGTCTACGCCATACAGGATAAACCCGGATTGGAAGTTGTGCTGACGAACGGCAAATCACTGGCCTTTGATTCGCTGATATTGGATAGCGACATAAGCAGGCAAATTTTTCAAAGGAATGGTGCGGTAGAAAAAATACAGGTTTTTGTGGAAGCGCATGCTCTAAAAGACTGAACCATGATGCGCCGGAAAAAAAATTGCAATCCTTCGGTTCTTTTATTGACTATGATGCTCATGACTTCCTGTGCGACGTCTTTTAAAATTATGGATAAACCAGCTGCTGCTATTTTGGGAAACCTTGAATATCAGGCCATTTCCTATGGGGGGTATCGGGCACTAAGCCGGGCGGAACAGCCGACGATTCCACAATTAAAAGAAGACTTGAAGCTGTTATCGGCTATGGGCATTCGATTGCTCCGAACTTACAATGTACATTATGACGAGGCCGCTAACCTGCTGGAGGCCATTCGGCAACTGAGGCAGGAAAACCCGGCATTTGAAATCTACCTCATGCTTGGTGCATGGATTGATTGCAAAAACGCCTGGACCGAATTTCCGCCCGACCACGATCAGGAAAGCGAAAAAAATGCCGGAGAGATTGACCGCGCAGTGGCTTTGGCCAAACAATACCCTGACATTGTCAAAATCATTGCAGTAGGAAACGAGGCGATGGTCAAGTGGGCCGCCAGCTATTATGTGCAGCCCGGTGTCATCCTGAAATGGGTGAACCATTTGCAAAACCTTAAGAAAAAAGGCGAATTGCCGAAAAACTTGTGGATTACCAGTTCGGACAACTTCGCCTCGTGGGGTGGCGGCGGTAGTGAATACCATGTCGAAGACCTGAATCAATTGATCAGGGCAGTGGATTTCATCTCCATGCACACCTACCCCATGCACGATACGCATTACAATCCCAAATTCTGGAGCGGACAGGAAGACAAAACAGCTTCGTCAGACTTAGAAAAAATAGATGCAGCCATGCTCCGGGCAAGGGATTATGCCATTTCGCAATACGAAAGTGTGGTGGCTTATATGAAAACCTTAGGCGTAAACAAACCCGTGCATATTGGCGAAACCGGATGGGCAACCCAATCCAACGAACACTATGGCGATGAAGGATCCAGAGCCACCGACGAATACAAATCTGCCCGGTATTACCACCTCATGAGGGAATGGAGCAATAAGAACGGCATTACCTGTTTTTTCTTTGAGGCTTTTGACGAACAGTGGAAAGATGCGGCCAACCCGGGTGGCTCAGAAAACCATTTTGGCCTGATCAACTTGCAATCTCAGGCAAAATATGCCATTTGGGATTTGGTGGATGCGGGCACTTTCAAAGGTTTGACACGGGACGGAAAGCCGATCGTCAAAACCTTTAACGGCGACAAAGCCGCCATGATGCAAACGGTGAAAGTACCCCCGAGCACCATGGCCGTGGATATTTATGAAACTTCCGAAAGCGGCAACAAACTGACGAAGGTGGAACCGTCCAACCCAACGGGGAACAAAGTTGAAATACGAATTCTGCCCGATGAAAAGTTCCAGACCATCGTTGGTTTTGGGGGCTCATTCACAGAGGCTTCGGCTTCCCTCCTCAATCAATTAGGCAGTGTGAACAGGGCAAAAATATTAGAAGCCTATTTCGGAGAGTCGGGTGCAAAATACTCGCTGACGCGCACTCACATCAATTCCTGCGATTTTTCAACGGGAAATTATTCCTACGCACCAGTAGCCGGTGATGCGGAGTTGGCGCATTTTTCCATAGCAGCAGATATGGATGACCTTGTCCCGATGATTAAAGAAGCCATGGCAGTTTCCAAAGAGGGGTTCAAAATCATCTCTTCGCCGTGGACAGCCCCCCCCTGGATGAAATCCAACAAGGATTGGCGGGGTGGCAGGCTGTTGCCCGAATATTACGACACCTGGGCTTTGTTTTTTTCAAAATATTTAGCTGCCTATCGCGCACAAGGCATTGATATATGGGGACTTACTGTGGAAAACGAGCCATTGGGCAATGACAGCAACTGGGAAAGCATGCACTTTTCACCAAAGGAAATGACCGATTTTGTAAAGAACCATTTAGGTCCAAAATTAAAAGCAGACAACCATTCAGTAAAAATATTGGGATTTGACCAGAACCGGGACGAAGAACTAAAAAAATGGGTAGATGTCATGTTTGCGGATGAAGGCGCGCCGGAATATTTTGACGGCACCGCCGTGCATTGGTATGCCAGTACTTATGATTATTTCCCGGATGCACTGCAATACGTTCACCGTAAAGCACCTGACAAACTCATCATCCAATCAGAGGCCTGCATAGATGCGGAAGTACCCCGGTGGAAAGACGATGCCTGGTATTGGTCGGAAGAAGCTACCGACTGGGGCTGGGATTGGGCACCGAAAGACCTGAAATACCTGCACCCCAAATATGTGCCCACGTACCGGTATGCCCGCGACATCATCGGATGCCTCAACAATTGGGTGCACGGCTGGGTGGACTGGAACATGGTCTTAAACCGGCAGGGCGGCCCCAACTGGGCCAAAAACTGGTGCGTAGCACCCGTCATTGTTGATCCCGAAAAAGACGAAATTTATTTTACACCCCTCTATTATACCCTTTCTCACTTCAGCCGGGTCATCAGGCCCGGTGCTGTCAGAATTGGATTCCATAATCCCGACGAAACACTCATGGTGACGGCGGCACAAAATCCCGACGGCTCGGTTGCCGTGGTCGTGTTTAATCCTGGTAAAAATGACAAGCCATTCGCCCTCTCTATAGGTAAAAAATCCGCCCACATAAACATCAGTGCAAAAGCGATTCAAACCATCTTGATCCATAAACGAAACATCAACCATGAGTAACGCAGCAAAAACCACGCACAAAGTTCCCTTCGGGCAAAAGGTTGCCTTCGGATTAGGGATGCTCGCCAATCAAATGTTCCCGGCTGCCCTGGGGATATTCATGGTTGTGCTGGTACAGGATTTGGGCTTCCCCGGCTGGATGTGGGGCATCCTGTTTTTCCTTCCACGGGTTTATGATTCCATCACAGACCCCATCATGGGTTTTATCTCCGACAACACCCGCTCCGTATGGGGCAGGCGCAGGCACTACGTTTTTATAGGTGCGGTCATTATGGGGATTTCGTTTGTTGCCATGTGGCAGTTGAATCGGGAAAACGGGGTACAATACAACTTCATCTACTTCCTGCTTTGGTCCATCGTATTCTATACAGGACTGACCATTTTCAGTGTGCCTTATGTAGCGATGGGCTACGAGATGAGCGATGATTTTCACGACCGCACCGATATCATGGCCGTTGCGCAGTGGATTGGGCAATGGGCCTGGGTGATTGCCCCCTGGTTCTGGGTGATTATGTATGACCCTACCTGGTTCGAAAATGCAGATACAGCAACCCGAACCCTTTCCGTATGGGTTGGCATATTCTGTATGATTTTGGCCATGATTCCTGCTTTTTTTATCAAAGGCAAATCCACCAAAGACGACGATAGCCTCATTCCATTGAGCATGAAGAATATTGGAGGGGGCCTCAAAGAAATAATAACCGGGTTTAAGGAAGCCTTCAAAATTCGCCCCTTCAGGAAATTGTGCTTTTCGACTTTTTTCATTTTTAATGCTTTCAATACAGTCGCTTCCTTCTCTTTTTTCATCATTGTTTACCATTTGTTCAATGGAGATGCTGGAGCGGCAGGCGTTTGGCCGACCTTGTTCGGAAGCGTGGGGGCTTTGGTGACTACGTTTGCGGTAATTCCCACCGTGGCATGGATGTCCAAAAAAATGGGCAAAAAAAATGCGTTCATGGTTTCCCAGGGCATTTCGCTCATAGGATACGTTTTGTTTTGGTTCTTGTTTGTGCCGGGTAAGCCCTATATGTTCTTTTTTGCGCTTCCGTTCTTTTCCTTCGGAATCGGCGGTTTATTCACCCTCATGATGTCCATGACGGCGGATGTATGCGATTTGGACGAGTTGAACACAGGCAAAAGGCGGGAAGGTATTTTTGGTGCCATTTACTGGTGGATGGTGAAATTCGGTTTTGCCATTGCCGGCGGGCTCAGCGGCGCCATTATGAGTTGGGTTGGGTTTATCCCGAATGCTGAGGTCCAGCCGGAAGGTGCCGTATCTGGATTAAGGTTCTTTTTTTCGGCGGTTCCCATCATAGGCACTTTGGCTGCCATGTGGATCATGCGCAACTACGATGTGACCGAAGAACGGGCCCATGAAATACGGGCGGAAATAGACCGGAAGAAAGTAACTACCAATGGCTCTTCCGCTTATTTATCCGGCAAGCTCCTTTTGCTGAAAGAAAGTGGATTGAATTTGAATGCGATGGCCGGGTTGGATTTCAGCGGTAAGACAACGGCAGAAATCAAGTCCCTGTTTTCTGAGTCGCTTCAAAACGGCCTTCATGGATTATGCTTCAGTCCATACACCGAAGGCCAGAAAACGGGTGATATTTTGTCCGAATCCCAGATCCGGAGGCGGATGGAAATCATTGCGCCCCATACGAAATGGGTACGTTCTTTTTCTTGTACCGAAGGCAATGAATGGATTCCAAAAATTGCACGGGAAAAAGGCTTGAAAACCATGGCGGGTGCCTGGATAAGCCAGGATAAGGAAAGGAACGAAAGAGAAATTAAAATGCTCGTGCAACTGGCGGAAGAAGGATTGGTGGACATCGCTGTTGTGGGCAATGAAGTGTTGCTCCGCAATGAACTCTCCGAACAGGAAGTGATCCAATACATTCAAAAAGTAAGGAGCCTGCTCCCACCGCACATCCCGATAGGATACGTAGATGCCTATTATCAATTCGTGGAAAAACCTGCATTGATCAATGCCTGCGATGTGGTATTGATCAACTGCTATCCATTTTGGGAAGGAGCCGATGTTGACTATGCGCTGCGCTATTTGCAGTACATGTTCGATCTGGTAAAACAAAAGGCCAACGGCAAAAAAGTAATCATCGCCGAAACGGGATGGCCGGGCAAAGGGGAAGACGTACTGGAGGCCAAACCTACGGCTGACAATGCGATGAAGTATTTCATCAATACCCAGCAATGGGCCAATAATGAAAATATCGAACTGTTCTATTTCTCCTCATTTGACGAAACCTGGAAAGTGCATCACGAAGGTGAAACGGGCACGCAATGGGGATTGTGGAATAAGGATGAAAAATTAAAGTATTGACCGGCGGTTAATCCAACCAACAATCAAATCATCAAAAGATTATCAACCATGTCATTCAGGGCAGAAAAATACCTAAGTTTTAAAGAGTCAGAGCTGGCTCAAAAAGAAAGTTTTTTCGACGATAAATCCAGTGCAGATATCCAGGATTTATTCCTGGAAATATTACATGGCGGCGTACATGGGTTCTGCTTCAGCCTCTATGAGGACGGCCAAAAACCGGGCGATATCATTTCCGCTCCGCAAATCAGGCGACGGCTGCAAATCCTGAAACCCTATTCCCAGTGGGTAAGGTCGTTTTCCTGCATCGAAGGCAACGAATTGATTCCCCAAATTGCCAAAGAAATGGGGATGAAAACCATGGTTGGCGCCTGGCTCGGCAACGACGAAGACAAAAACCAACAGGAAATTGAAGCCCTCATTCAATTGATAAACAATGGGTTTGTTGACATAGCTGCGGTGGGCAATGAAGTGCTCTACCGGAAAGACCTGTCGGAAGAAGAGCTGATCGCAAAAATTTTGCACGTAAAAGAAGCCACTTCCAACGTTCCGGTCGGCTATGTGGACGCTTACTACGAATTTGTGAAAAGACCAGCCATTTCCGAAGTCTGCGATGTGATTTTATGCAATTGCTATCCCTATTGGGAAGGCACGGACTTCAAATATTCCCTCCAGCACATGCGACAAATGTATGGCCAGGCCCTTCATGCCGGAAAGGGAAAACGGGTCATCATTACAGAAACAGGCTGGCCAAGCCAGGGCGAAAGCCTGGGAGAGGCCGTACCCTCTGCCATGAATGCAATGAAGTATTTCATCAACACCCAATTATGGGCGATGGATGATGACGTAGAAGTCTTTTACTTCTCTTCATTCGACGAATCCTGGAAAGTGGGCGCTGAAGGTGAAGTGGGCGCTTATTGGGGAATTTGGGACAAAAACGAAAAGCTAAAATTCTCAG
>JABWAJ010000002.1 GCA_013361075.1 Saprospiraceae bacterium
GCCTGTTGAAGTTCCTGATTGACAAAATCAGACGGGAGCCGGTCAGCCTGAAGGGAACACTGAATGATCGCGATATCCGGAACGGCACCAAGGAAGCCGTCAATACGCTTACTATTTATTTTGAAAAAGAGCATTCGGAAGCACCCCGGCAAAAAGGAAGTTCGGAATCAGACGAAGCAAATATAGAAACAGGCGTGGAGCTGACCTGGTATGGGTCTTTGACCAAATCCGGATTTGAACCAGACGAAATTACAGAAGCCAGCGCGTTTACAGATTTTGATAACATCATCTCTGCGATTGACAAACAACTCAAACGGGAAGAGCCTTCCAGCTTGCCTGTCCTCGTTTATTACCGTTGCGACTATGCAACCGATACGCCTGCCGCCAATGGGGAAATGATTAGTACGGAGGCTTTTAATGCCTATGATCATGCTTTATCCACCCGTTCTTTTGATTTCAGGCAGTTTTCCGAATGGTACAAATGGCGGGAAGATTTAGCAAGGGATACAAAAAACGGACGGGATCGGCTCCGGGAAATTACTGAACAAGCAGTTTGTACGCTGTTGAGCGACAAAAAAAATAAATTTACTCTACTAAGAACTAAGGCATTGACAACGGGTATAGGTTACGAATTAACCGTTAGCAAAAATGGAGATCCCCTAAGTGTCAATCAATTTTCATCCGGTGAAAGAATGCTCTTCGCCTTAGTCGCCGACCTCGCACGGCGCTTAGCGCTTGCCAACCCCGGAGTAGAAAAGCCACTCGAAGGTAACGGCATTGTCCTTATAGACGAAATAGACCTGCACTTGCACCCGGGTAAGCAGCAGGAGGTATTGCCTAAATTATTGGAAATTTTTCCGAATGTTCAATTTGTGGTGACAACGCATAGTCCGGTGGCCATCAACAACCTCGACCCTGAAAAGTCGAGTGTCTACATGCTGAATGATACTTCCACGGTGCAGTTGGAGCATTTTGCCGGGCGTAATATTGCCGAATTGATGTACGAATATTATGGCATAAAATCCAGGCCGGAAGGTGTGCAGAAAGATATTGACGAACTATTTTCACTTATTGAAAGTGAAGATCCCAAACAAATCAAACAGGCCAAAACAATGCTCAATCGCCTGAAAAAACGGCTTGGAGAAGAAGATAGCGCCGTAATGGATGCGGCAAATTCTATAGAACTATTAGAAGAGATATTATGATTTTTATCAAGAAAAATCCGGAACCGCCAGGGCTAAAGCAGTATAAATCAGATATAAAGCACCTCGGCAGAACACCTTTATGGGAACAATTTTCAGGCGAAAACAGTGACAGGACATACGAGTCAGCATTTGAAGAACTTAGAATCTCACTTGTTAAAGAACAACGATCTGTTTGTTGTTATTGCCAACAGAAAATTGCCTTCAAATCTGCTGAAACAGGGAAGTTGCTCATGAAAACTGAGCATTTTTTGCCTAAAAAGGGAAAACATGCCGTACCGGACAAGCAACTTGATTATGGCAATTTGCTGGCAGTTTGCTTTGGAAACAGTGATACAGAACAGGAAAAGCATTGCGATTCCCATAAACTCGGCAATATTCTTCAGGCTATCCCAAATCCATCAGAAGGAAAACAAAAGGATTTCAGGCCTTTTCTCAAGTATAAAGTTCAAATAAACCAACAAGAAGTGCTGGTGCTGCCAATGAGAAACGACGAACGGCTGGAGGATGACATTAATAAGGTACTAAATCTGAACGAACAATCATTGCGTTCAAAAAGGTTTAGCGCATGGGAATCTGTATCGAGACTAATCAAAAAAAAAGATGGTACCTTTAAAGTCCAACGGATCAGGGAACTTTTGGAAATTTATACGCCTGCCGAGCAAAAAGAATATATGCCCTTCTGTGATTTTATTACTTCGTGGCTAAGGGAACATTTGAGAGAGATCGAAGGATAAGGTAAGGTGTCGGACACTTTTGGAAGTGTCCGACACCTTACCGTCTACCGTCCACCGTCCACCATCCACCACTAAAACAAATACCGCACGCCAAACTGGAACTGCCGCGGCGGCGATGCCGAAAACAGGCGGTACGTATTCGACGATTTTGGTCCGATCTGGCTCAGGTTGCTGACCGTGCGGGTGGTGTTGTAGCCCGACCAGTTTTGCGCGTTAAAAATATTAAAAATATCGGCGCTGAATTCCAAGAGGTGTGTGCCTTTCAGCTTCAACTGGTAGCGCACCGAAAGATCGAAGGTTGTTGCCCAGGGCAGGCGGTCGCCGCTTTTTACCTCGCCCGGCCAGCGGTCGGCGGGCAAACCAAAGCTTTCTCCGTCGCCATTGAGGTCGGTGGTGCCAAATACGGTGGCATCGGCAACGCGCGTCACGGGTTGGCCGCTTTGAATCAGGGCCGTTGGTGAAATGAGCAGGCCGCTCAGGGGCTCGTACAGCAATACGGCGCTGATGACGTGCCGCCGGTCGTTTTCATCCCAGGCGTATTCCGCATCAAAGTTGTTGGAGTCCTGGGCGCGGGTATTGATGCTGCTGGTATTGCTTTTCGTCCACGACAGGGTATAGAGCAGGCGGTACCCGATTTTATTGTCGCCGATGGATTTTTGCAGCATAAAATTAAACGCGGTATACCGGGCAATGCCTGCTGTTTCGGTCACAAAAACGTTGCGGGCAATGCCCCGCAGGGTGTCGTTGCCTTCCGCAACGGCGTAAAATCCGACAGCGTCGCGGTAAATCGGCACAACCCGGGTGGAGTCGGCGCTGGCTTGCGGGCGCACTTTGAAATCAGCAGGATTGTCGAACACCCACGGCGTGGGCGCATTCAGGTTGCGGATGATGTACAGGTTGTTGGTGCGGGTGTGTACGGCATCGAAAAGAAACAAATGCTCGTCGGTCAACTTGCGCTGGTACCCCAATGAAAACTGATGGGAGTAGGGATTCTGGAATCCATTGGGGTTCATGATGCGCAGGTTGGTGGTGAATTGCGATTCGCGGCGAACCTGAAGCTCCTCCGGAGAAGGGCCGTTGGGGAAGGTGACGCCTGGTGCCGTTGCGCGGATGTTGCCGGGAAAGGTAATGCGGTCAAGATCGGCATTGGCATCGAGTACCCCGGCCCGTTGGAGTTCGGCCAGCTGCTTTTTGAAATCTTCCGAATTGCTGCTGAATTGAAGGTTGTCGCTGTACACAGAATATTTGATCTTGTCGTAATAAATGCCGTATCCTCCGCGAATGACGCTGCGGGGGTCCAGCTTGTAATTAAAGCTTGCACGCGGCCCGAGGTTGTTAAAATCGCCTTTGGTGCCGCCTCCTTTCGACAGGTTGTCGTAATCCCAGCGCAAACCGAGCGACAGGTTTAGCCGGTTGTTCACCGACCATTGGTCTTCCAGATAGGCGCTGTACACATTCTGGATGGCCCCAAAAGTGGTTGGCCGCAATTCCACATCGTAAGTGCGCACGTTCACATTCGCCGGAATGTGCTCTACATTCAGTGCCGACCCGAGGTTCAGGTTGCGCATGTCGGTCAGTTGCTGATCGGTCAGGCGAACCGTATAAGTGCCGTAGGGGTTGCCGCCGCCGAGCAGCTGAAAATCGGAAGTGATGAACTCAAGTCCGGCTTTGAACTGGTGTCTGCCGCTGCGGTACAGCCACTTGCTCTGTACCTGGTGGGTGTATTCAAAATCGTCGAAAATAGCACCCGATTGCCCGACAATGGCGATAGCAGTACCCGCCGGATTCTGGATGGTGACGGAAGGGGTGGTTTCGTTTACCGGCTGGCGGTAGTTCCAGCGGAAAAAGCTGTGCTGGTAATTTAATTCCCCGTTGATTTTGTTGCCGATTTTGTACTGGTTGCGCAAGGCCAGGAGGTAGGTTTCATTGTCCTGTGCAGAACTGGCCGATGGAAACAAAATGCCGCCTTCCAAACCGCCGCCCTGGCGTTGGTTGTAGAAACGACCCACCTGCGCCCGCACAGAAGTGCGCCACGATGGCGACCAGACGTGGTCAAGTTTGGCAGAAGCATACGTGAAGCGGTTTTCTCCGCGCACAATCTCATTTACACCGAGTTGCGCAACGTTGAGCAGGTTGTCCTTATAGTCGTAGGTTTGTTCTACGTTTACATAAAAGAAGGTTTTGTCTTTTTTGATGGGGCCGCCCACGGATGCACCGACCTGGTGGCGCTGAAACCCGTCCTTAACCGGATTGCCGTAGAGGTCGAGGGTGGCAAATGCCGACGGGGCGTCAACTGCTGCACCGGGACGGGTAAGGTAGAAGGCCTCTCCAGTCCAGTCATTGGTGCCGGAACGCGACAGCACGTTGACGATGCCGTTGCTGGTGTTGCCCCATTCTGCAGAATAGTTGTTGGTGAGTACGGTAATGTTTTCCACAAAACCAACGGGCGTATTGAATTTCATGTTGCCGAGAAAGCGCTCGTTGTTGTCCATCCCGTCTATCAGGTAGTTGGTAAAAATGCCATTCAACCCATTGATGCTGATGTTAGGTCCTTCGGCGTAACCAAGGATGGCAACCGTCACGTTGGGCAGGCGGAAAAGCGATCGCGTTACATCCCGGCCCTCGATGGGCAGGCGTTGCAATTCTTCTTTTTTCATTTGCCCCGATACTGCGGCGTTTTCTGTATTCATCCGGACCAGCGAGGTGCTGGAAATCAGGATTTCACCAACAGAGGCTACTGTGTGGCTCGGCAAGTTCAGCACCGCATTTAACACGCCTTCTTTAAGGCTTAAACCGGTCAGGATTCCGGCCTGGTATTGGGTGTCATCCAGCGCGTAAACCGAATACGTCTTTCCGGCAGTCAGGTTTTCAAAAACGGCCAAACCTTTGGCATTGGTTTGCATGGAGTCGAGCACCCTAGGGTCGTTGTCGCCGGTCAGGTAAAGCCACTTGCTGGCAATGGGAGTGTCGTCAAGCAGGGAGGCGACCTGCACCCGAATGCTGCTTTGGGCAGACAACCCGGTAAAGGCCATCAAAGTCAGGAGAATGAGGAGTAGGCAGTTTTTCATAAAGAGTGATGTTTAGGTTTTGATAAAAAACGCAGGACAGCCTGTGCCGGATAGAATTCCCCAAAGGGATCAGCAACCCGGAGCAGGGGCCGTGAATGACCTGCATAAAAGAAAGCAATACAGTACCTTAGCAGATAACCTGTACCGCCATCATGAATAACTTGATGAATTGGAACGGATCAATGGTCAGGTGCACATGGGGGGTGCGCGAAGCCCTTTTGAAAAGCGGATGCTGCGGGCGATGAAGGAAAATTCGACGATGAATATTCCTGCCGGTTTTTCAGCAATCAGGGCATGAAGGAGCGTTCGTAATTTATTCAAAACGCAGCGTGCCGGGTGTTTCAGCCAGCGGCGTATGCTATCTGCGTGGTCGAGGTCGGCCAGGTGCCTGAGCAGGCTCGGTTGTGGTGCGCCGCGCTTAAAAAGTAAAGTAAGCAGGGATTGAAAAAGCCTGGGGGTGCACCAGGGAAGTTCCTCCCAGGTTTCCGGACAAAAATTCTTTTGGTGGATGCCGATGAGGTAAGCGCCCCCGTCGGTAGAAGGGCCAAGTACGCTGTAGCCTGACTCAAGCCGGGCTATTGCCTTTTCAAGGTCGCTGTGGCTAAGGTCCGGACTGTCATTGCCCACCACCAGTACCGATTCGAACCCACAATCAAACACTTCAGCGAGTGCATGGGTGATGCGTTTGCCGAAGCCAGTTTTGGTTTGATTGGATTCGTTGGAATGAAAAACAGGAAGGCCTGTTTCCCGGAGCAACGCCGCTGTTCGTTTGTGCAAAATGCCGAAAGCACTCCGGAAAACGGGTGCCAAATGCCGGGGAAACCGCTGTGCTTTTTCATCAGCAAGCGGGTCTTTTGCAAAAAAGAGTATGGCAGTTCGTTGCGTCAAGCGGTTAAAAGGATTGTTTCCAGTAAATATACGTAGCAACCGGCAATCCGGATTTGCGCCAAAGGTAGTAGCATGAAGGTATTTAAACTGTCCGTGATACTACGTTTCAGTTCATCTTTTATAAGAGCAGGAAAAGCCTGAATCCTGCTTTCCCGGAAGGAAAGATAGTATAAAAAAGAATAAATTCATGCAGGTGAGCAAACTGGTGCTGGCTGCACTATATTTGAACTTAATATTGCAATCATTCAGGACAGCCAGTTCCTGTTCAACCCTTCTTTATGCGGAACATCTTCATTGCGGCTTCCGGACAGCACGTCGGAAAAACGACTACCACACTCGGATTGGTTTCTAATTTGCGGAAAATGGGCTACAACACCGGATATTGCAAACCCGTTGGCCAGCAGTTTGTAGATGTAAACGGAGCGGTCGCGGACAAAGATGCGGTCTTGTTTGCCGATGTAATCGGCTTTCGGGTGGTACCCGAATGGCATAGTCCCGTTGTGATTGGGTCCGGGGTCACCCGCCAGTATTTAGATGACCCTACCCAGTTTCATTTTAAGGAGCAGATACAGGCTGCTGCCCGGTCGCTGGATCCGCTGTATGATATTGTCGTTTATGAAGGGACCGGTCATCCGGGAGTTGGCAGCATTGCCGATGTGTCGAATGCCCAGGTGGCAAAACTGCTGGGCTGCGGGGTTATCCTGGTGGTGGAAGGGGGGATTGGCCGTACCATTGACCGGCTGAATTTGTGCCGCGCCATTTTTAAAGAACAGGACGTACCGATCGTAGGCGTTATTGTGAACAAGGTGGAAATGACTAAAAAAGAAGAAGTTACGCACTATGTAGGCAAGGCGCTCAACCACATGGGGATCCCGCTGATGGGGGTTATTCCTTATGACAAAACCTTGCTTTTTCCGATCCTTGAAACCATTCGCCAGGCAGTGAATGGTGCCTGTATTCTGAATGAGGACCGCCTCAACAACCGGGTTGAAGACATCGTTGCCGGCTCATTGGTGGACATAGAGGAGTTCAATACCTTTGAAAATATATTGCTGGTGGTTAGTTTCAAACGGGTAAAAGAAGCCGTGAAAAAAATCAAACGGATTTCGCAGATCAAAAAATTAGAGCGTTCCCCGCTTTCCGGCGTTATCGTCACCGGCGACGGGCGTCATGCCAAATGGCATACCGAAGAGGATCTCTACCACCCTTACTTTGTGGAACACCAGATTCCCGTCATTGCTACTTTGCTGGATACGTACGGGTCTGTGCTGAAAGTCAACCGGATTGAAGTAAAAATCAATACCCAAACTCCCTGGAAAGTTTCCCGCGCCATTGAGCTGATTCGCCAGCACCTGCATTTTGAACAACTGGTTGATTACCTGAAAAGTACCTGATTCAAAACTGAGCGGAAATGTTAATGTATCTGGGTTGCATGTTGTTTTGTGAGCGACAGCCGTAATTTTATCTAAAAAAATAACGTTTATTGGAAATGAAGTTTTGAACGAACCAGATGTTTTGTAATTTTGTTCTACCAACACCGGGTGCTTCGCAAGAGCAGCACTTGTCATCAAACACCGATTTTGCTAACCAAATCGCTTAAAGGTCATGATCAGAAGAACGATCGCGTCGAGGCTTACACAAGCTAAGATTACTTTGAGTCAAACCATGGAAAGTATATTAGACATTAACCGCCGGAGAAAAACCTTACCATCCGACCCCTCTATAAAAAAAGACCAGGAACAAGCGCTCAGTGAAGAACTCAAAATACTCAATAAATTGGCCGAACAACAGGCGGTGCTCATTCGTAAATACGAAACGGCGCTGACCAAGCAGCCTTCTTCCTAAATCAATTTAAGAGGGGTGTGAGGGGCAAAATGCAAAAGACAAGGGGCAAAAACCAAAATGGTATAATTGTCAACTATGGCAATTTACATAATTATTGACTTTTGCCCCTTGCCAACTTGCCTTTTGCCAATTTGCATCTTATACCAAAACATCTGACAACGCACTACGGGACAACTTCTGCGGGCAAAAACGGGCTGGCATCTCCGCCCCCTTTGATGATTTCCCGAACGATGGTTGAGCTGATGTGCGAATAGGCCGGATCGCTGATGAGGAAAATGGTTTCCAAGCCCCCACCGACGATGTGGTTGAGTTGGGAGATGGTTTTTTCGTAATCGAAATCAGAGGCGTTGCGCAAGCCGCGCAGGAGGTAACGGGCACCAATGCGCTTGCAGTAGTGTGCGGTCAGGTTTTCAAACCAATCTACCCGAACTTTGGGTTCGTCTGCAAAAACATCCTTGATCCACGTCATGCGCTGCTCCAGAGAAAAAAGGGTCTGCTTTTGAGAGTTAACGCCGATGGCGACAATTATTTGGTCGAATAAGGGCAACGCACGCCGCACCAGATCAGCATGACCGGTGGTAATGGGGTCGAAAGAACCTGGAAAAACAGCAATGTGGGACATCATTTTTAGGTTTGCCCCAAATGTAATCTTTATCCCCGCTACTGCGATACAGCCCGGTACAGAAAAACGGGGTCTGAAAAAAAAACTGCTTTTTTGCAACCTTTTTCTGTTTCAACCCGTCTTTGGTTTCGATTGCCGGTGTTACTGCGTCCGGTTTCCAAAACCTTATGGGTTTAAAAGGGCCGTTCGTCGAAAAGTGCAGCAAAACTGGCAATTATTGCCTAATTTCACCCGACTGTTTAAAAATGAAAAAACTCAATGCCATGACAAAATCCAATACTCGGTTAGTTTTGGTAATAATTTTGGCAGCAGCGAGCTTCGCTTCATACCTCTACCTGAATTCACTCAGGTACGATAATCCTTCTACCCGCATCCCCGCACCGACGGCTGAGGAAGAAGAAGCACAAGCTGAACTCAACGCCCCGGGAAATGCCATCCTTCCGGATGTCTATCTGCTGAAAAAAGCGGTAGAGGCAGGGAAGAGGCTGATGCCGTATCAATAAAGACCTATGCACTCAGAGGAGTGTAAAATACCGCAGGTATCCGTGCCTGCGGTATTTTTTTTTGCTACTTACCCCACCTCCCACAAAATAATACTCCGGTCGTCGCTGCACGAAACGAGCCGCCTGGTTGCTTCCAGATAAAGCAGGGCATTGACCGAATTAATGTGGCAACCACTTCGGATGGTGTCCATGACTTTCAGCAATTGAAAGGTTTGGGCATCCCAGATTTTGATGGTTCGGTCCCGGCTGGCTGTGGCAAATTTATCATCCGACAAAAAGCAAATGTCGTTGATGGTGAACAGGTGCGCAGGCTGGTTAGAAAGAGGAGAAGAAAGCCGGTCCAAATCCCAAACTTTCAGGTGAGCGTCGCGCCCGCCGCTGAGCAACCCTGGGGCTCCTGGATGATAGCGCACCGCAAAAACCGAGTTGTTGTGTGCTTGTACCAGCGTTTGCCGGATCTCAAAAGTATCGGCGTCGAGCAGGTAAATATTGTTATCGCTGCCACCGATGGCCAATTCGTTCCGCGCTTTCGAGTAGTCTATGCAGCGCAGGCTTTGGTTGCTCAGGTGCAGGCTTTCTAAGCTTCGGCTTTCCGGGGCTGACCACCGCGTGAGGATGCCGTCGCCGCCAAGGGTGAAAACAAAATCACCGACTGGTAAAATGCTGAAGACGCCTTTTCCGTGGTGGGCGATGTTGCGGGTGCGCTCCGGCTTCAGGAGGTCAATCCAGTGTACGCCGCCATTCATATCGCCGGCTACAATTACCTGCTGCTCTGGCAGGTAGGTCATGGAAAAAACCTGGGTGTCCGTTTTTGCCAGCAGACGACCCATTTCCGGGTTTTGTACCTGCCAGGCCACCAGCCAGCCATCACCTGCTCCGGAGAGAAAAGTACCTGTTTCCGGGCCTTTGCAAAGCGCGAAGACGGAGGCGTTGTGGCCGGTGAGTTGAGCGTGTTTGTTTATGCTTATCACGGAAGCTCTTTTACTTCCCCGAAAAATGCTTCAGCATGATCACTTCCCGGTCGGTGAGCTTGCGGAAAAAGCCACGGGGCAGGTCTTTTTTAGTGAGGCCGCCGAGGTACACGCGATCGAGGCGCTCAACGGTATAACCCAGGTGCTCGAAGATGCGGCGCACGATGCGGTTTTTGCCAATATGGATTTCGACTCCCAACTCGGTATGCTTGGTGCCTTCTACGTAGTCTACGCCATCCACCACGGCGATTCCGTCCTCTAGCTGAATGCCTTTTCGGATTTTCTCCAGGTCAACATTCGGAAGGGAGCGATCCAATTGCACGTGGTATATTTTTTTTACCCCGTGACTCGGGTGGGTCAGTTTTTCAGCCAACTCGCCGTCGTTGGTCAGCAGCAGCAGGCCCGTAGTGTCGCGGTCAAGGCGCCCGACCGGGAAAACGCGTTCGTGTACCTTTCCTGCCAGGAGGTCCATCACCGTTTTGCGGCCCCGCTCGTCTTTGGCGGTTGTGATGACGTTTTTCGGTTTGTTCATCAGAATGTACACCTTGCGGGCTTCAGGCTTGACGGGTTTGCCTTTTACGGCAACGACATCGTTGGGTTTCATCTGGTAAAAAGGTTCGAGCATTTGCTCACCATTCACGGTGACACTGCCTTCCTTAACCAAGTCGGCCGCCTGACGGCGCGAACAGACGCCGCAATAAGCGATGTATTTATTGAGGCGCATGCCCTCGATAGACTCAGTTTTGTCGCTGTCTTCACGCGGCTTTTTGGGCCGGGAAGAAAAGTCTGTTTTGGGAGCCGACTTTTTATTCCGGTCATTTGACCTGCCCTTTGAGGGTTTTGAATTTTCTTTTTTCATGATGCAGTATTACCAATTGCGGTGCAAAAGTAAGGAAAAACCCGGCAATTCGAATTTGAAATGCTGCGGGGGGTTACCTTTGGGGAAGTTGTCAAGGGGCAAGTTGTCAAGGGGCAAGTTGTCAAGGGGCAAGTTGGCAAAGGGGCAAGTTGGCAAATATGAATTTTCGTTCTTGACCCTGGCCATTTATTAAACAAACTCAAAATATCCATCAGTAATGCCCAATCCATTCGAGATTTTGTTTGAAGACGAAGCGATGATTGTGATCAACAAGCCGTCCGGGATCTTGGTGCACCGAACAAAAATCAGTGAAGACCAGGTCTTTGTGCTGCAACTGTTGCGCAACCAGATCGGGCAACGGATTTATCCCGTTCATCGCTTAGACCGGGGTACTTCAGGGGTATTGGTCTTTGGGAAAAGCAGCGAGATGGCCGGTGCTTTGTCAGAACAGTTTCGCGATAAGGGCGTAGAAAAAAACTACCTCGCCATAGTGCGCGGTTACGTAGAAGAGCAGGGCATCATTGATTCCCCTTTGCCACACCCGCGATCCGGAGAACCCCGGGAAGCATTAACCAGGTACACCAGATTAGAACAAACCGAGCTTCTGACACCCGTTGGCCGGTACGCAACAGCGCGTTATTCTCTGGTAGACATTGTGCTGGAAACAGGCCGAACCAACCAGATCCGGCGGCATTTTTCGCACATCCGCCACCCGGTTATCGGGGATAAAAAGAATGGCGATTGCAAGCACAACAAGTATTTTGAAACCGAACTGGGTATTTCCCGGCTTTTGTTGCACGCCAGCCGTTTCGCATTTTTTCACCCGCTTCATGGCGGGCGCATTACACTGGCCGCGCCGCTTGATGAGGCATTTGGAAAAGCGATGGAAACTTTAAAACTGGGAAACAGGTGAAAAGCATGGTTATGGACTGACAGGCATTTTGAATTTATGATGGTCGAATCGGAGCTGCTTTAAACCAGGCCCTGTTCCTGTAAAATACTGGCGACCTCCTCGTTACTAATCCCTGTAATGGCCGCTATTGTCGCCAAATCAAGTCCCAGACGATGGCTGTTTACAACAACGGAAATGGTTTTTTCTTTTTGACCTTCTGTTCTGCCTTCTGCTTTTCCTTCGGCCTTTCCTTCTGCTTTTCCTTCAGCCTTTCCTTCTGCCTTTCCTTCAGCTTTCCCTTCAGCTTTAGCCGTCTCCAGAACTCCATAAGAAATCGCTAACTCCTTTTGGTGGGCATCGTACAGCGTTTTGGCACTTGCATCCATATTGTCGTAATTTAATAGTTGAGCAACCTTGTCTAAACCCGGTGCACTGTAATGCTCCGGCAGGCTGTTGTTTTTTAGATAATAGATCCACTCATCCAGTGAGTCTTTGGCCACATCATTGAATTTATTGACTTTAATGATGTAGTATTCGGGATAAACCTCATAGGCCGAAGCAATGCCGAATAATTCCTTTTGCAGGGCATTCACCTGCAAAGTGTCATTGGTGTGAATGCCTTTAAACTCGGTCATTCCATGGTACACATAGTCATTCCCCTGGCCCAGATCAAAATAGACAATATTGATGGAATATACCTTGCGTACCTGATCATAAGTATAACCCTGGCTCATGTAATCGGTAATAATTTTGCTGGCACCGAATAACATTCGCTGAAAGTAATCATGCTCACTATTGTATTGCAATTCAATCAAAATGAGTTCTTTGTGTTCGTTTTCACAAAGAATATCCACTTTGTTGATCTTGTCATCTGCCTGGTCGCTGTTTCCCTCCGATTCGGGAATGTTCACAATTTTGATGGGTTTGCATAACAACACCGTCAAAAAACCTTCAAGCACATCATAGTTAGCTTTTTGTCGGAGCAACTTTTTGATGGCCCAATCGAAGCTCACAAGGGGGCGCGCTTTCATCCGTTTTTTTACAAAAATACAGTGTTCAGGGCATTATTGCAACTGCCGGGCCACAACAATCCGCTACGTAGTCTGTATTCGTTTTCCTGTCGTTAATTGCGTGAACCTGGGTGAAGAAGTAGTGAGTAATTTTGGCTTACTTCCAGTTTTTTGAATGGATATTGGCCGTGCAATGCTTACAAACCCGATCAGCCTGGGCAATACTACCCGCCCTGATTTTCGTTATCTGGAATCTATTGGCTTTCTTTGCAACACGATTCATCCTAAATAGTTTTTTCATGAGCAACAGATTGATTTACCTGACTTTTATAGCCATCATTACCTTTCCGATTGTCGGGGCAGCCCAAAAAGTACCGTCGCTGCCGAAAAAAGAAATCAGCGTCATTCCGGTGCCGCAAAGTGTAAAATTTGAACAGGGAGATCTGAAAGTGGCAGATCTGACCCATATTCGCCTTCCATTGCAAGCTGATTCGGCACTGGAAGCAACCGTCACTTTTTGTGCAGCATACATCAAATTGGTCACAGGTAAAGAATTGGCCATTCGCCGCGGAGGCTACAAAGGGCGCAATGCCATTGTGATTGCAGCCCGAACCGATACCATGCCGGTCAAACCTGAACAGGCAGGCGCTTACCGGATGGAGGTACTTGGCTCTCAGATTTATATCAAAGCAGCAGACAATGCGGGTATTTTTTATGCCTTTCAAACCCTCCTTCAATTAATGCCCAAAGGCTTTATTCCCAACATGAAAATCGAAGATGCGCCCCGTTTCCGCTACCGGGGCCTGCACTTAGATGTTGGCCGTCATTTCTTCCCGGTGGATTTTATCAAAAAATACATTGACCTGATGGCGATGTATAAAATGAATTATTTCCACTGGCACCTGACGGAAGATCAGGGCTGGCGCATCGAGATCAAGCAGTATCCCAAGTTGCAGGAAATTGCTGCTTTTCGCAAAGAAACCCTGGTGGGCCACGGTGGAACGAAACCTTACCAATTCGACGGCACGCGTTACGGCGGCTATTATACGCAGGATGAAATACGGGAAGTGGTGCGCTATGCCGCCCAGCGCTTCATCACCATTATCCCTGAAATAGAAATGCCAGGCCATGCGCAGGCTGCTGTAGCGGCTTACCCCGAATTGGGGTGCACGGGACAAAACATAGAGGTTGCCACTCGCTGGGGGGTATTTGAAGATGTGTTTTGCCCAAAAGAAGAGACGTTTACTTTTTTGGAAAACGTACTTTCTGAGGTCATTGAGCTTTTCCCCGGTCCCTATATCCACATTGGCGGCGACGAATGCCCCAAAACACAGTGGAAAAGCAATGCTTTTTGTCAGGAATTGATCAAAAAAGAAGGCTTGAAAGACGAACATGGCCTGCAAAGCTATTTCATCAAACGCATCGAAAAATACTTGAACAGCAAAGGCAAACGCATCATTGGCTGGGATGAAATTCTGGAAGGCGGTCTCGCTCCAAATGCGACGGTCATGTCGTGGCGTGGCGAGAAGGGCGGAGTAGAGGCGGCGAAAAGCGGTCATGAGGTGATCATGACCCCAACAGACAATTGCTATTTAGATTATTATCAGGCCCTTGGAAAAGATGAGCCTCTGGCCATTGGCGGCTACTTGCCCTTAGAAATGGTTTATGGCTACGAGCCGGTCCCCGTTGAGCTCACGGAAAAAGAAAGCAAGTTGGTACTGGGCGCTCAGGGAAATGTCTGGACAGAGTACATGAAAACCCCTGAACACGTCGAGTACATGGTTTTTCCACGGGCCATTGCCCTGGCTGAAGTGGTGTGGTCGCCTAAAGCAAGCCGGAATTTCAAAGATTTTGGCCGTCGCCTGGCCATCCACATTCCGCGCCTGAAAGCAGCCGGAGTGAACGTAGCCAACCACCTCTACGACGTTCGGATGAGTGTTCAGTCGGGCGACGGAAAAGGAGTATTTCTGGAATGTGCCAACCTCGCCGGGCTAGGGGTAGTGCGCTACGACGACAGCGGCAAAACGCCAACCGCCAACAGTGTGATTTACAACAATACTCCCGTCCAAATTACGGGGTTTACAGATGTGCAGGCCCAAACATTCCTGAAAGGGGAGCCGATTGGCAAAAGTGCGGCTTTGTCTTTCCTCTGGCACCTGGCGGCAGGGAAAACGATTGCCCTCACGAATGCCCCGCATCCTAAATACGGGGCCGGTGGAAAAGGTGCCCTCATCAATGCCGTGATGGCAAGCGAAGAGCGCCATAGCGACAAAGAATGGCTCGGATTTAGCGGGAAAGACCTGGAAGCAGTGATTGATCTGGGAGAAGCTACAGCGGTAAAAGAAGTAACCCTCCGGTTTTTTAACGGCCCCGGACAGTGGATATACCCACCAAAACAAGCCTCTGTAGCCGTTTCTGCAGATGGCAAGACCTACGAACAGGCTGTGGTAAAAGAGGTTCCTGCTGCAATCACAGATAAAATAGTCCAGGTAAAAATCGGCCTGACTGGCAAAACACCGCGCTACCTGAAGGTAAAAGCCCAAAATTTCGGCATCATTCCGGATGGCAAGCAAGGTGCCGGAAATCCTGCCTGGTTGTTTGTGGATGAAATTACCGTCAAATAATGCCGCTGCATGTTAATTCAGTATTCATTGTTTAAAAAAACCTCAAGATGAAAAAACAAAACTGTTGCCGGTCGCTGACCGCTTTCTTGTTGATTATTCCAGCGCTTCTTTGTGCACAGGACGGCTCTGAAGCCCTCCGCTATCTGGAGCAAATCAATGCCGAACACAACGCCGTTACGGCCCGAAATCTGGAATACATTCAGTACTCGGTGCACGTAGAAGACTTTGTTGAAGTCGAAAAAAAACGGTTAGAAGTTTTGCGCCAAATGGATGAAACCATCAAGCGGACATCAGCTATGCCTGCTTTTCAGGGCAAGTCAACCATGCGCGATGAAATGCTGGCCACCGTAAAAAGTTACCGCGAATCTTTTACCATAGAATTCAACGAAATCAACCTGTTGAAAAAAGAAAGCAAGGCGTCTTATGAAGCGATGGAAGCTTACCTGAATGCCCAGGATGCAGCTGAAAAGAAGCTGGGGCAAGCCTCCACGCGCTTTTACAATGCCCAGACAGCATTTGCCAAAGAACACAACATTCGGCTGACCAAGGCGGCTGAAAATTCCGAAGTGGATCAGATCAATCAGGTAAATGCCTACAACCGGGCTGTTTTTCTGAAGTATTTCAAAGTGTCAAAACACAATGCAGTCTTCATGGAAGCACTGGGCAAAGAAGATCCAAAAGAGATGGAACGAGCCCGCATTCTGTTGTCAAACGACGCGGATGCTGCCTTGCTGGTACTGCGCAAAATGCCCGGATTTAAAGGTGATGTGGCTTACCGGGATGCGGCCATCAAACTCATAGAGTTTTATGACCAACTGGCAGACGACGGGTATAAAAAAATAACAGCCATCAAACGGAAAAAGGAATTAACGCAGGAAGATGTGGACACATTTAACAGTGTGATCGAACACTACAACGGAAATGTGGACAGCCTGCTGAAAAACTACAACGATTCGCTGAACCAGTTGCTTCGGAACAACATTCCAAAGCCGCCTACGAGCACAAAGAGAATCTGAAGCCTATTAGCTTGTGTTTGCGAAAATATTTCATGTTGCGAAATTATTGCCTTCCCGAAGGGTGGGCTGGTTTCGCAATTTTATTTTATTACACAACTTCAGGAGCAAATTCCTAAGCAACAGCGTACCCTGTGTATTGACGGTATTGAGTTGGGTGAAATCCCAACACAATGTCCGTCTGAGGAATTCCTTTTTTTAGTAATTCTTCGGTAATGGGGATATCCGTATTGTTTTCCAATAACCAGATTTTGCCATCTGTTGCAATGTGAAAGTGAAATATAATTTTGTGCAAAAAAAGGCTGGGGGTTTCCCATCCCATCCTGATGAGTTGGTAGTAGCGTTTCTCTTTATCTGCTAAAACAATATCCTCTACATCACTATCTGGCCGAATGATTTTTTCAGCTTCCAAGACATCCAGGATCGCCTGTTCGTATGTTTTAATTTTATGATGGCTCATTTTACCCATTTTGTAATGTTTTGATGATCAGGATTAAAGACGATAATCCGCAAGTTGACTTTTGCTATAATCCGGCGAAAAAATTCCTGATTTTCGAGCTTATCATAAGAAAGTTCAGGTATTGCAACAAAAAGAACCCGGTCAGGTTCTTGGGCATCCAACCCAATCTGATAATTCATAAATTGCCCAACTAAATTGTGGAGGTCATAGATTAGAGAAGGTCCAAGTAAACTTTTGACTTCAACTGCAATTTTTTCCTTGTCTTTGTATGCAGCAATGAGTTTTTCTGCGCCCAAATCAACTTGCATTCTCGAATCGAATAACTCCAGAACATCAGTCTTTATCTCATACGGATCATGAGTAATTCTCCATTCCTCTTTTTCAAGTGCGACCCGGACGGTATTATGAAAAAAATCTTTTGCCATACGCGCTACTTACCAACGATTTGAGGAATTTGATTCTAATCATCCCCGCCCTCAATAACTGCCGACAGGCCACGCTCAACCAGTGCATCTTTTTTCGGCCTCAACTCGCGTTTAGGCGCTGTTTTAACGGTTGCTTTTCCTTTGAAATGGATGAGCAGCGCTAATTGTTCAGCCTGGGTATGTGCGTGATCGAGTACTTCAATGAAGCACTCGATCACCCATTCAAAGGTATTGACATCATCATTGTAAACGATGAGCTGGGCGATTTCTCCGGTTCCGGTTTCGTCCACTTCGTCTTCCACGAGGACTTCTTCCAATTCTTCGATAGCGTGATAGTGGATCATAGTTGTTGAATCTTTGCCTGCTGAAAATCCTCCCTTAATTAAGTTTTGAAAGGGTTTCCTGCATGGCCTCAAAATTAGGCAAATCGCCGGCAGATTCCAACACTTCCGCATAACGAATAGCGCCTTCTTTGTCAATAATAAAAGCTGAGCGCTTCGATACACCTTTCATCCCGAAAGCAAACTCTTCATACAAAGATCCATAAGCTTTGGATACTTCTTTGTTAAAGTCGGAAAGAAGGGGGAAATTCAGATTTTGATCGGTTTTGAACCGGTCAAGGGTATACAAAGAATCTACTGAAATGCCCAGCACTTGTGCATTCAGACGTTCATAGACATTCATGTTGTCGCGCATGGAACACAATTCAGCAGTACAAACGCGGGTGAAAGCCATCGGAAAAAAAATCAACACCACGTTTTTGCCCCGGAAATTTTCCAGCGCTACCAATTCTTTATTGGTGTTGTAAAGGGAGAATACAGGGGCTTTATCGCCTGTTTTTACGGACATTGTTGCTTGTTTTAACGTTAGGTGTAATCTTGTAGCAATGCTTCTGGCTGGCGGCCTATTGTTCATGAAAGCCTGTCAGCACAAAAAGTACCCAAAGCTAAACTTCTGATTAAAATAATGGTTCATTCTTTCAATAATTTCAACACCGCCTCTTTTTCAGGTATCAGAATCCCTGCTGATTCCAGCCATTCTATATCAGACAAAACGTATTCGTTGAATTGCCATTTCCGGAATATTTTTTTGTCGGCATAGCGGAGGTAAACGGGTTCGGCTTCTTTGAAACGCCCTGTCAGCAGCCAGTAATGGGCGAGATTTTTGTTGAGTGCCGTACTTTCCGGGTATTTCCCCAGGCCCTCATACAGCACTTTCCGGGCAACTTCGTTTTGTTTGGACAACAGCAGGAACCATGATGCCCAATAGAAATTTTCTTCTTCCGTTTCCGCCAAACTCAACAGTTCCTGGTATTTTTGGGCCAGCCCTTTGTAGTCTTTTATGGCATTTAAGCCGTTGATTTCGGCTTCGATGGCACGCGCACGGGCTTTGGCATTGCTTTTGTCGGCATATCCCGACTCGTTCAGGCATTGTTGCCGGACGCTTTGAAGCCGATAGTTTTTTTCAGAAGGCGACAAACCTTTCCAAACCGAAGGCCGGTATTCGCCCGCAATGCGATCGCGGGTACAATGGCAAACGTTTTCGGCAGCCTCATCCTTTCGCACAAATTCAGCCATGCAATCCTGAAAAACTTCTTCTTTGCCTCCGGATGCCCATTCATCTATATATTCACGGGTTTCTACAATCGCGGCTGCCTCAAAATTGACAAAAGCGCCTTCTGTAAGTGCTGAATTGTTGAAACACAGATAAAGGGTGCCACTTTTTACAGCGTCTATGCGAATGGCACCATCTTTCCCGTTTTGTACCGAGCCTTCCTCGTAGTAGCGTTTCGGGCGATCGTAGGTCCAGGCGGCCCCCATGTATTTGGTTTCAAAAAACTGATTGCGTCCTTCCAGATCGGTCAGCCATACATCGCACACTGCTACCCCTGAAGGTTTTACAATTTGCCCAACCACACTTGCTGCCATGCCCACAACACTCGATTTGAGCAAACCTTTGCCCACAAATTGCACCAATTGACCGGCCAGCTGGATTTTATCGCGCGCACCCGAACTTCGTTCGTTTTCGGCAGTTGTAAAAACATAATACCATTCTACCGTATTAGGAGGGAGGTCTATCCTGACCGCGTGCCGGGGTTTTCCGCCAAGGCTCATGCTGCTGTTGAGGTAAAAGGTATGCTCATTGTGCAAAGGCACAACTTTTTGTACGGTGCGGTATTGTTGTGCAAAAACCGGGATCGCGTTGAAACACAGCGACAGGAACACGACTGGGAGTATGGATGAAAACTTCATATATCAGATATTATACCGCAATTTAGGACGGGCCGCTCAAAATTAAGAAAGCCTGTTATTAATTTTGTTCTTTTACAGGCATGAACGCTTTAAGAAACGCCTATATCGAATTGCACATTGCTGTATTGCTTTTTGGCTTTACGGCCATTCTCGGCGACCTGATCCAGCTGCCTGCGCTGGCGCTTGTCTGGTGGCGCGTACTTTTTACCACCCTTAGCTTACTGCCGCTGGCACAAATCCGCTACATCCGCAACGAGCTTCCCCGAAAAACTCTGCTGGCCTACGCCGGCGTTGGTGCGCTCGTAGGTTTGCATTGGATTGCATTTTATGGTGCCATCAAGCTGTCCAACGCTTCCATCGCCCTGGTATGTATGGCCACGACTTCATTTTTTACAGCCATTGTAGAGCCTTTGTTCATGCGGCAGCGACTCAAAGGATATGAACTGTCACTGGGAGCGTTGATCGTGCCGGGCATGGTTCTTATTGTTGATGGTGTTCGAATTCCAGTCCTGTCGGGCCTGGTCGCAGGACTTGCTGCTGCCTTTCTGGCTGCATTGTTTGCCACACTGAATAAAAAGATCGTTGGCCGTACGGATGAAAAAAGTGTCACTTTTGTGGAAATGGGCAGCGCATGGATGTTTTTGAGTGTAGCAGGCCTGGTAGTTGTGGCATCCGGGAACGGCAAGGATTTTGCTTTTTGGCCGCCAACCCTGCGCGACTGGTTTTACCTGCTCGTGCTGGCACTGGTGTGTACCACACTGGCTTATGTTTTGGCGTTGCGCGCGCTGAGGCATTTGTCGGCATTTACTTCCAACTTAGCCATCAATCTGGAACCAGTTTACGGCATCGCGCTGGCCTGGCTCATTTTAAAAGAAAACAAAGACTTAGACAGTAATTTTTACTGGGGTGGGGCAATTATCCTGTTGATGATCTTTGTACATCCCCTGCTGCGTCGTTATTTTGAAGCCGGTAAAATAGCTCAATCATGAATCCAATTGTTATTGCCACCAACAACCCTAATAAAATCAGGGAAATACACGCCATTCTGGATGGTGCTTTTGAAGTCAAAGGACTGCGGGATATTGGATGCACGGAAGAATTGCCGGAGACAACCGGAACCATTCCGGGCAATGCCGTGCAGAAAGCGCAATACGTATTTGACCATTACGGAGTAGATTGTTTTGCAGAAGATACCGGGCTGGAAATAGATGCGTTAAACGGCGAACCTGGTGTAGATACGGCCCACTATGCAGGGCCTGAACGCGATCCGATAGCCAATATGGACCTTGTGCTTCGCCAGTTAGATGGCCGTGATGACCGCAGTGCCCGTTTCAGGACGGTAATTGCCTTGATTATGGGCGGAGAACTTCATCTGTTTGAAGGGGTAGCAGAAGGCCGCATTGCTTACGAACGCACCGGGCAGGGAGGCTTCGGATACGATCCTGTTTTTATTCCGGAGGGATATGACCAGTCATTCGCTGTATTGCCTTCAATTGTAAAACAAACCATCAGCCATCGCGCCAAAGCAGTGGAAAAATTGAAGACCTTTTTAATGAAGAGGTGAACTGAAGTTTAAAACAAGCAGGATATGAGCCGCAAAACACTAATTTTTCTGCTCCTCACGGCAGGAGTGCTCTATGGCGTGTCGCGGCTGTTATGGCCGGGCAAAAGGAGCAACCTGTTCACTACTGAATTGATTCAGGTGGATACTGCTTTGCTTGACCAGTTGATTCTTTACAGTGGCGACCACGCGTTTTCACTTAAGCGCGAACAGGAAGGCTGGATCGCTTCCAAAGGCACACTGCACCTGCCCGCAGTACAGGCTGCCGTTAATGAGTTATTGGCCGGGCTTTCCGGCTCGATCCAGGCACACGGCGTAGTTACTCAAAACCCTGAAGAATGGCGCAAATACGGCGTAGAAGAAGCCGGGGGTGTGCGGGTACAGTTGTTCAGGTCAAAAGCCAGGAAGGAGGATTTTATCCTTGGCGGACAGCCGGGAGGGCCTACCTATTTGCGCTTCAGCGGGCAACGTGGCGTTTACGAAGTGGAACCACTCCCCCTCAACCTGATTGGAATGGATTTTTCAGCTTATCGCAACCCTGTTTTGTTGGAAATAGCTGAAAACGAGAAAGTTGTAGGGTTTGAGTGGCGTTTCCCGGATACAACCTACGCTTTCACAAAAATTGAGAACAATTGGGTTTGCAATGGTACCACCCTGGATTCTTCCAAAGTAACCCGTTATCTGAGTGGATTGCGAAACCTCACAAGCCGGACTTTTGCCGATGATTTTGACGAAGTGGAGGCCAGCCGCTATGCTTTCTGCTCCCTGCACCTCGCCAGCAACCAGAGAGAAGAACCTTATACCATTGAATGCTTTCGGGATTCTTTGCGCAAGCCAGTTTATTTTTTCAGGTCCGGTATGCAGGACGAGGTCTTTTTCGCAGAAGACTCAACAGGCTTGTACCGCCGGTTGTTTAAAAACCTGACAGATTTCATCACCGAAACTTCACGCCAATAATATGGACGTTGCACTGCACACTTTTCAGCCACAACACACAGAAAATCAACTCGGTTTATGGCTCGGGCTCCTTGCCGGCGCCCTCGCTCTGGCTGGTATGCTCTACCTGCTGAGAACCAAAACCGGCGACCAGAACCGGCGCTTGTTGGGCGCTATGCTCTTGTTTTTTGTGTGTACCATCTCTGCCGGAACTGCTTTTTTCAGTTGGTTGACCATGAGGAAAATCGGACCAGTGAACCTGTACGCAGATGCCATAACAACCCCATACGGCAAATTATCTTTCGATAAAATCCGCAGCATTTACATTAAAGAAGAAAGAGAAAAATCCCTGCTGAAGCCGGAAGGCAGCAGTGAAAGCATTCGCCTCCTGGTGCTTGAATCCAGGGAGGGCAAAGTACATGTCTTATCCGATAAAAATTACAACATCCAGGCAATTCTTGGATCCTTGAAAGAAACCATAGATGCCTCGAAAGGTAAATCTTCTTCGGGTAAGGGAGAAAGTCAGTAATCAATAGGGCTGAAAAAAGGATTTATTCTACTGCGATCGTTTTGCGGATGACACCCGTGAAGGAACGCAGTTCTACCTCAAATGTTCCTGTGCCGTATTGGCTCAGATCCAGTTCGTAGATGGTGTTGACAGGAAGATCAAACACGTCATCTTTAAGTAGCACGGTGCCTTGATTGTTTTTGAGGATGATTTCACTCAAATTCATTCTAAGGTCTTCAAAATCAATGTAGTAAATTTTTTCGTCGCCCCCGGTGTACAAAGATTGGTCTTCGGTGACGCCTTTCGGAGTCAGGTTTTCGACGGAAGCTTGTTGTGAGAAGGCAGATGTAGCAGAACAAAAAAAGGCAATCAGAATCGAAAAGTAAATTTTACGCTGCATTTCAGTGAAGTTTAGATATGTTGTAGGATTTTACGCGTGCAAAGTTAAAATAAAATAACTTCCACAGTTTGATTTTTATTTTGCGGCGTGTTAATGTCATGCAATGTACATTTTGGGGTGGTATTCGTTGAGCTGCCGGCTGGCTTCGACTCCGCTCAGCCAGCAGCTCAGCCAGCAACAAGTTGCCAATCCCGCTATTCCCCAATAATCTCCGCATCCAGCAGGATAAAATTCATCTTGTAAGGGTCGCTGTCGTTGAGTTTCAGTTTGCCCCTGACGGTAATGATCTGGTCATTGAGCAGGCGGCGCGGTTTATTGGCCAATTCCACTTCTGCAATGGTTTCCGGGCCGGATGCTGCGCAAAAAAAACAGGCTTTGGAAGGAAAGCGCGACAAGATTACATTCAGGCGGATGTAGGCATCGAGGATGATGACATGGCCGCGCAGGGTAATTTCCTGACCTTCCATCATTTTCATGCCTTTATCAAACTTAGGTTTTTGCCAGGAGATGCCCTGTTCTTCAAGGAAAACTTCCTCAAAAGGAACGCCCTCAAACAAGTTCCAGCCCTGCATGCCGCCCATACCGCGTTGTGCGCTCAACGATCCTGAGAAGAAAGTGAGCAAAGCCGCAGTCAAAATTCCGTATTTCATAGCGTTTTTTATGTTTTGCAATAGAAACGCGCAAAGTTGAAAAAAAGCTTAGAAGTCACTGTACTATTTAGATCAAACCCGCTCCTTTGCCAGAATTTGCTCCAATGGTGCATCCCGTTCGTTGAGGTAAATAGGCCGATGAAAATGATCAAGTTTTTGAAGCAGGTAGAACAACTGTTGCTTTTCCAAATCCGTGAGGTTGCCGCTGACTAATTTTGCGATGGTACGAAGTTCATCGAAAACACCGTACAGCACCTCCTGCCCTTTTTCTGTAATAGAAATTATTTTACTGCGCCGGTCAGAAGGATGTTCTGTTTGAACAATCAATCCGGCATTCAGCAGCCGCTTGATGACTTCCATGCCGGAAGTTTTCTCGTGGATGTTTTCTTCGATTAACTCAGTTTTACTTAAAAAGCCTTTCTCAGCTAACGCAGCGAGGTAACTAAAGTCGTCAGGCGTAGTCAGGGGCGTTTTTTCAAACGCCTTTTTAAGGTAAATCCTGGCGTAGCGATGCATAAAACCGACCAGCTTGCTAATGCCTACCTCCAGTGTCTCGTCTGTTTGATTCCAGGAGCGCTTGTCCGCTTCCTTTGTTTTATTGGCGGAGGACAACTTCATGCTGAGCCATGCAGAAAAATGCTCCAGCGTCAGTTGTTCCGGATTCAAATGATGCTGCTCGAATTCTTCAGACACATTCATCAGTTGCCGATAAAAATTGTAGTGCATGAGGCAATTTATTTTCAACAAAGATAAGACGATTAAAAGAACGAAAACAGACTTTTAACTATTTTTTAGTATAAAAAAGTACTAAATAGTTTGTTTTTAAAACAATCTCGTCTTATTTTTGTCTCGTTGATTTGAAAACATACTAAAAGGCAATGATCCAGGCACAATCAAAACCCATTGTAGCAGAACTGCGCGGCGCCGGTAAGGAATACAAAACTGGCGATCAAACCATTACAGCCCTGTATCCAACAGATTTCCAGTTACTTGGAAGGGAATTAACCCTGATCATCGGGCCTTCCGGCAGCGGCAAAACGACCTTGTTGTCTTTACTTGGGTGTGTTATTTACCCAACTCAGGGCGATGTCATCCTGAATGGCCAGAGTATCTCAAAACTCAACCAGCGTCAATTGGCACATTTGCGCCTGCATAACATTGGTTTTGTATTCCAAAGCTTTAACCTGATCCAGCCGCTTACCGCAGAAGAAAATGTCATGCTTCCTCTCAAACTCCAGGGGATTGGCTTAGCCGAAGCCCGAAACCGCTCTCTGGAAGCAATTGAGAAAGTTGGGATGGCTGATCGCAGGAAGCAATTGCCCAAAATGCTTTCCGGAGGACAACAGCAACGCATCGCCATTGCACGGGCGTTAGTCACCAATCCTCCAATGATGCTTTGTGATGAACCTACGGCTTCACTCGATCCGCGCTCGGTGTCGATTGTCATGGAAGAACTCAAAAAACTGGCCAATGATGGCATTGCCCTGGCAGTCGTGACCCACGATCAGCGACTCAGGCCTTTTGCAGATCGCATCATTTATGTAGATGACGGGCGTGCTTCTTCCCAGCCTCCGTCAGGCGAAAATTATGAAACAGCTCATTAATCATCATCGGAAAATCAATACGGCATGAATAAGGCTTTTGTATTAATTGCATTGGTTACCCTGGCTGCCTGCGGGGCAAAGGAGGAACCTAAAGAAACTGCCCGGCCCGTCAGGTATGAAGGCGCGCCGCAACAAGTATCAGAAGTAATCGGAATTGGAAAAGTAGAGCCGGAACTGGACCTCGTCCGGTTGGCAACCAACGACGGAGGGGTCGTGACCCGGGTTCATGTCAGGGAAGGCGACGCGGTACGCCCAGGCATGGTCATTCTGGAATTAGAAAATTCAGTGGCTGCCGCCAAATTGCCGCAGGTACGGGCCCGCCTGACGACTCAGGAAGCTCAGATCGCCGCCGATCAAAAAACAGTGGCAGAAGCAGAAACCCGACTGGCTAATTTGGAGCGAACCTTAAACCGGAACGAATCCCTGTACACCAAATCGGCGGAAACATTGGAGAGCCTGCAAAATGCAGAATCGGAAGTCCGCCTGCAAAAATCAGTCATCGAACGGCTTCGCGCCAATGTGCAGGTAAGCCGCAACCGCCTTATCGAAATCCGCAGCGACCTGGCCATCGCGGAGCGGGAACTGGCCCTGAAAACCGTCAAAGCTCCCATTGCCGGTACAATTCTGAACATTTCGGCTACACCAGGGAGTGCTGTTCCGCCACAAACTTCATTCGCTGAATTGGCCCCCGATGGCAATACCATCGTGCGCTGCGAAATTGACGAACTGTTTGCCGATCGAGTGAAGAAAGGCCAGCAGGCATCCATCCGCCAGATTGGCGTTGGGAAGGCGCTTGCGGAAGGCAAAGTGATCTATACAGCACCGTTGCTCAAGAAAAAATCGCTTTTCAGTGAAACGGCAGGCGAAAAAGAAGACCGGCGGGTTCGCGAAGTGAAAATTCTGCTTAACAACGCAGGCAGCCTGTTGCTGAACAGCCGGGTAGAATGCGTCATTTCTATCCAATAATCTATGCCATGTTAAAGGAAGCCATTCGGTTCATTCAGTATGACAAAGCCAAAAGCATCGGCGTTGTGATTGGCATTGTTATCAGTACTTTTTTGATTGGACAGCAAATCGGCATTGCGACGTTTCTCACGAGCCTGATGTCGGGTATGGTAGACAACTCTACCGGGGATATCTGGGTGGTGGACTCCAGAACCACCGACGCCAACTCGCTGGGCAAACTCGATGTGCGCAAGGTTCGGGAAATTCGCAGCATCGAAGGAGTAGCGGAAGCTTATCCCATGGTGCTCACGGGAGGTACGGCTACGTTCCCCAACGGCAAATCTACCGGGATCATCCTCGTAGGCTCGGAAGCCCCTGCCTTTGCCGCCGGCCCCTTACCGGAAAAGATCCTTCAGGGTAGTTTGGAACGCTTGCAAACCGAAGCTGCCGTAAGCGCCGATCTTTACGATGCGCCAACCTATGAAATTGAGACCACCCCGGGCACAGAATTTGAAATCAACGGCAAACGAGCAGTCATTGGGGCCCAAACGAATAACCTGCGCGGCTTCGGCGGCTCCATGATGTACACCACGCTCGAACGGGCCAGGTACTTTGGAAACAGCAGCACAACCGATATTTCAGCGGTAGTGGTCAATGTCAAGCCCGGATACACGCCGCAACAAGTGCGGAATCAGATCAATCGGGGCGTCTATGGCCTTCGCGCCTGGGTACGCTCAGATTTTTCAAAATCCACGGTGAGCTATGTCTTGGGAACCAGCGGCATAGGTGCCAGCACCGGCACGCTGGTTGTTTTTGCTGTAATTTCCGGGTTTTTTATCATTGGCCTTACGATGTACTCCTCTGCCCTTGACCGCATCCGGGATTACGGTACCCTGAAAGCTATTGGTGCCAGTAATGGCTACATCCGGCGATTGATCCTGCTCCAGGCTGCCATTTTTGCTTTGGTGGGATTTGCCATTGCTTTTGCCTTGCTTGAAGGATTCCGCCAGGGGGTGCAGCGCACAGGGTTGATTTTCGGATTTTCCTGGCCGGTTATTGCCGGCATTTTTGCTGTAACCCTTTTTATTGCGCTGTCGGGAGCCATTTTTGCCCTGCGGCGGATTACAGGATTGGAGCCAGCTGCTGTATTCAGAGGTTAATTAGGTCTGTCTTTATAGTCTGATAGCTGCGTTATGCGAAGGGCCAAAATTGGTCATTTACGCGAGCAAACTTCCACTTTTTGCCCTTCGCATGCCTTGCTCTCGAACTCTAAAGAACAAACACTGACTATCAAGACAGACACGAGAATAAGTGGAGTGACACTAATTAAAAAAAGTAAATCATGAAATTTTCGATCCGCATAATTCTTTTTCTGGGCCTTACACTACCTGTGGGTGCGATTGGGCAAAATTTGCAAAACCTGACCCTGTCCGAAGCCATTCAAGTTGCTTTGGAAAACAAACCCGGGTTGAAAACGCTTGACCTGGATGCTCAACTTGTTGCTGCCAAAACGGAGGTTTTGAAGTTGAAACGCCAGCCCCAGGTGTCAGCAACGGTGGATATACAGCTGAATCCGGTGCTCCAAACAAGTGTTATTCCGGTGGGCGCTTTTAATCCTGCCCTGGGCAGTGATGCCACAGCAACAGTGCGTTTTGGGACGCTTTGGCAAAATGCGGCTGGCATTACGGCGGTGCAAACCCTATATGACCCTTCCATTGCTGCCCAGATTCGGGAGCAGGAGTTTCAACAACAATTGATTGTGGCAGACCGGGAAAAAACGGCTGCAGATCTAAGTCTGGAGGTAGCGAGAGCCTATTACGCTGTCTTAATTGCTACGGAAGAGCTGGCTTTCGCCAAAGCGGATTCGGCACGTGCGCAATTGTTTTATGAAGAAACCCGCAAACGGCAAGAAGGAGGGAAGCTACTGCAAAACGAAGTCAACTCGGCCTCCATTTCCATGAACGCGGCTGCACTGAAGTTGGAACAGACCCGCCTGAACCGGCAACAATTGCTGAAAAACCTGTGCTTTCGTATGGGCGTTGACCCCGGGCGAGCTGCTGAAATTGCATTTTCCGGCAATTTGGCTTCTTCGCTGCAACAGATCGAAAGGCAAAACCTGGAAGCATTTGATGCTGCTGCCCTGGTACAAAACCGACCTGAATTGCGGCAACTCTATTTAGACTCTGAGTGGCAAAATCTAAAAATTGAAGTAGAAAAAAAGCGCACATCGCCTACACTCTCGGCAACTGCTTATGCCGGTGCCAACAACCTGTCAGACGACGCTCCTTTTTTTGCTGAAAATTCCTGGTTCGGCAATGTTTTTGTTGGCTTGAAATTGAATGTACCGATTTCCGCGTATTGGCAACACCAGCAGTATTTCCCCCAATACCGCCTGAAACAACAGCAAAATGTCCTTAAAGCAACAGCATTGAAAGATCAATATCAGAATGATTTTGAAAATGCCCGACTGAGCCATACCCTTGCTTTGCGTTCCATGGAGGCGCATGTGCGCGACCTGGAGCTGACCCGACAAAATGTTCATTTGATCCGGGACCGCTTTAGCGAAGGGGTTGCTTTGGCATCCGCGGTACTCAATGCAGAAACGGCCGTACAGCAAACACAGTACAATTACCTGCGCAGCGCCTATGACCTGTTGCTGGCCGATCTGGAGCTGCGGCGCATACTTGGGCGGATCAAATAAACCTCAACGCTGTTGAACCAGGCCTGAAATGAATTAAAACCTTGCACCTTTTCTTATTTTCGCAAAAATTGTATTCATCATGCCTGCGATCATTCGCCTGTCTGTTGTGGTTGTCGTCATCATTTCTTTGTTTTCGTCCTGCCGGACTGAGCCCGATCCATGGGTTTATGACCATACGATTGCTTTGAAAGACATTACGCCGGTCTGCGTCATTCCGGAAGGAGACCATTTTTGGATAGCTGATGCTGACAACAACCGCCTTGTTAAAACAGATGCAGCAGGGAAATTACTGGACACCGTTTCCGGACTTAGCCGGCCCATGCACATGGCTTTGCGCAATGGGACGTTGTACATCCCTGAATACGGAAACGATACCATTAGTTTGCTGTGGAGGGAGGTCAAAGACGTAGTTTGGTTGCCCGAAACGCCGTCCGGGCCATCCGGGGTGGATAAAGACAAGAACCGCATGGTGGTTGCCGATTTTTACAACCATCGGGTCATCTACGTAGAAGGAGAACACAACCTTACTTTTGGGCATAAAGGCAAAGAAGCAGGGGCTTTTGGCTATCCGACCGATGTGCAGTTTGCACACGACAAAATTTTTGTGGCCGATGCTCACAACCACCGGATTCAGGTTTTTGATTTAAAAGGCCAACACCTCAAAACCATTGGAGAAAAAGAAGGCATGAAAGTGGCCAACGGCATTTTTGTGAGCCAGGAGGCCATTTTTGTAACCGACAATGACAACAGCAGGCTGCTGGTGTACGACCTCGAAGGGGTCTTGGTACAAATCATCACTGAGGGATTGAACAAACCCGCTGATGCCTGGGCCGACAACAAAAACCTGTATGTGGCCAACCAGCAGGGGCGGTCTGTCAGTGTGTACCGGCGATAACCATGCTGCGGCTTTCCGGCAATAAATGAAGGGTTACTTAAGCTTCGACAAAACAATTTCCCACAACTTTTCGTAAGGAATGATTTCCAGTTCATTCAATGCCCCGCGATAAGAAAAGGGATGGTCTGAAAGCCATTTCAAAGGTTTTTCTGCTCCGCTGAGTTCGTCGGGATGGTAACGGGCTTTACTCAGGCGCAGGAGGAGCCGAACAAATTGCATGGGGCGTTCAAATTCCTCTTTATTCAAATTCCGGTTGACGAAAGCTTTGATCAATTCTATTTTTTCAGTTGCCTGATTGAAATTGCGGCGTTGCAGCATAAAAAGCACCTGTAATATCATGACCAGCAGGTGGAACATCTTTTGCTCGCGGGGGTAGGAGGGGGGCGTTTCCAGAAAGCGGGACAACCTCGATGATTTACGGCGTTGTTTCATCACGAAATTGGGGTCTATGTCGCGGCTTTCTATCAAATACTGGATGTAAGCTTCGTAAATTGACCATTTTTCGCGAACGATGCCGTCTAATTTTCTGAAGCCGGGCATATTGCTGGCCTGATTAAAAATGGCCTGGGCCTGAATGTAATTTTCGGTATGGATGGCAAGCAACAAATAATATTCCATAAACTGAAACCAAACTTCGCTGCTTTCTGAAAAATCACGGAGGCATTTTTCAGCCGATTCTCTGCCGCGCCGGTAATCCTTGAGGTGGAGGTAAGCCGACATCTTTTTGGTGTAAAAAAGAATGTGTTGCTCTTCCTGATAGAAAGCAGGATTGTGTTCAATGTATTGTTCGGCCTGGTCACATACCTCCAGCATGGCACTGTACTCCCGTGCTATTTCGTAGCGCATGACCCAAACAATGTACATGTGAAAATTGATTACCGGAGACGGGTGCATTTCTGATAACTGAATCAGTTCATTGCAATAGCCATCCAAACGCTTTTTGAAATCCTGTAGCTGATCGGTGGGCCGGTAATAGTACATCGTTGCCCGTTGATACAATTCTTCTGATCTGATTTCCGCACTAAGGATTTTGCTGTAATTCAGGATGTAGGCGTCGTACTGATCAAAGGCTTTTTCGTTGGAGTCGAATGCTGCATATTCCCGCAAAATACGGGCGCAATTGACAATTATTTCTGAAAAGTGGTATTTAAGGGCAGTGGTCAGGATTTGATGCGCCAGGTCGGCTGCCGGAGCCAGGCCTTTGTTCTGGAGTAAAATATTTACCAGTGCCCATTCTTTGTTGCAGGTAAAGTACGCCGTTGTATAGTCTGCCGAATCCGGCTTCTTGATGTCAATAAAAAAAAGAGTATTCAGCAACCGTCTTCTGAATCTCGATTTAAGCTGGCGGTAGCGGGCATCACCGGGGTCGGCACCGTAGAGTTGGGCAGCAGCATCACGGTCGTTTTTGAATTGTCCGCTTTCGATGCCTTCATACATTTCCCTGAACTTACTGTTTTTCGCGTTCAGGGTAGCATCATCGAGGAGTTCAATCCGACTAGCCTTCCGGCGGGTAGCAATTTTTACAATTTCGATCAGATTTTTCAATGCTGACGGTTTTGAAATAAAAAGGGTTTTGCACGTTCCGCGCAAAACCCTTTTCCGGTTGTATCAAAATGTACGCTTTCGAATAAATGACGCAATTGCAGCGCTGGATAAATCAGTATTCATCTTCATTAAACAGGAAGTCGTCTTTGCGGGGATAATCCGGCCAGATGTCTTCAATGCCTTCATACATTTCGCCATCGTCTTCCATTTCCTGAAGATTTTCGATCACTTCCAACGGCGCGCCGGAGCGGATAACATAGTCAATAAGTTCGTCGCGCGTTGCAGGCCATGGCGCTTCTTCCAGATGGCTTGCCAGATCAAGTGTCCAATACATAATGTCGTTCAGGTTTAATGCTCTGATTTTCAAAAAAGATGATTTCTGCTCAGGAGTATCCAGGTTTGCGAAGACTCAGAACCTCCAATTTCCGGCAAATGTAATAAAGAAGTTGAATTATTGCGCCGCTATATACGGTTTTGTTATTCAAGATCAAATACAACCGGAAATTAATTCAATTGCCCCAAAAATCGGGCCACTTTTTCCTGGCCTATTTAAAGCTGCCAATTATCTCAAAAGGCTCTTTTTCATAGCCTTCCGGGATGAAGCCTATTTCTGTCGAATTGACAGGCCCGGTGGGGTCGCAGATGAAAAAATCCCTGCCTTTGTGCTTCACGGCACTGCCCCGAAAACCCGGAATGGCAACCCCAACGGTGAGGTGATCGTGGTAGGCTACTACTACCATTGGCAGGTCAAGCAATGTTTTTACCAGATAATAAAACAAAGCGACCCGATCTTCACAATCGGAGTGCGGATAATACAACACTTCATCAGGGATCATGGGCTTACTTCTGCCAAACGCTTCTTTATCTTCTTTATACAGAAAAGCAGACCGGGTAAACGACACCAGGCACGCAATCGCCTGGTCGTAGGTTCTGCCTTCAATCAATTCCCGGAGTTCAGGAATCAGGCTGGCTGCTGCTGTAGCGGTCAGGGGGGCTTCAATGTAGCTGCTTTCTGCAATGAGGGGATAGGACTTCATCAGTTGCACGACGTTTTCATCTGCTTGTACCATAATCTCACGCATCAACCCCTCGTACATAAAATGCAGGGAGCGCGGCCGCAATCGCGGACTCAGGTTGGGAAGTTTGGTCAGATGAAAAGAAAAAGCTTTCCCCTTCGGTTGTGCCACAAAATTGAGCAGGTAAAGGGCTTGCTGACTGCGGGAGGCCTGGTTTAAGGCGGTGAGGTTGACGTAATTGCGACCGTTTTCTTCAATCATGGGGGTTTCGAATACCTCTTCTTTGGTGAAAACGTACACAAATACGCGATCGTCTAAATAAGTCAGCCGCGTATCGTAGCCCGATTGGGACAATAAAAACCAGCAGACCAGTTCTTTCTCCAGGGCCTTTTTCTGGGAATAAATTTTATCCACTGCCCGCCGCATCAGGTCATAATACAGCCAGTCATTCAACTCCAATGCAGCTTTTTTGCGGTTCAGGTCGTCCAGCAATACACTGAAGTCCGTTTGTGTCAGCCGCTGATAATACCCGACTAAGCTTTTTTCCTGGATGCTCACCGAACTCGGGAAAAGCATGTCGGAACTGTAGGCAACAGTCAGTTGCTCTGAAAAAAACGGAATAGCAACCTCCAGTCGGCTCGATTTGGCAAGCCCGGGGCATAATAATGCGAGTATAAAGGGGATTGAAAAGCGCATGGGGCAAAGATCAATCTTTTTTGGGAGAAGTCTTTTCTGCTTTTTGGAAATTCAACGAAACGGAATTGATGCAATACCGCAATCCTGTAGGTTTAGGCCCGTCGTCAAATACGTGTCCCAAATGACCATCGCAGCGGGCGCACACCACTTCGGTACGGGTCATGCCATAACTGGTATCTTCGTGAGAAATGACATGTTGGGGCTTAATAGGCTCATAAAAACTAGGCCAGCCGGTGCCGGAATCAAATTTTGTTGTTGAATCGAACAATGGCAGCCCACAGGCAGCACAGGTATAGGTTCCGGCATCGTGGTTGTCCCAGTATTTACCCGTAAACGCCCTTTCTGTGCCTGCTTGCCGCAAAACGTGGTAAGCCTGTTCGCTGAGCTGCGCTTTCCATTCAGCGTTTGATTTGACTATTTTTTTGACCATTTCACCTGTAGCAACAGCTTCAGGCGGATTGCTTTTTTGGTTGTGCTTGGGTTGTGCGTGGTTGCATGACCAGACTAAAAGCGCAAGGGCAAACAGAAAAAAACGATTGTTTTTCATAATGACATAGTTTTTGAATGGTGAAGACGCTGCCGCACTGGACAAGAACGATCTTCTGTTGATACAGATTGTATTCAGGTGCGACGGCATGTGACAGATCAATATACGATTGATACCGTGCTTTAGTTTTCCTGTACTCGCTCAACTGTAGCCGCCGCGACAATCGAAAGGCCCGCTGAATCCTGCTGCTTTTTGCAATGCTCTTCTTTTTTAGTAGCATTGCAATCTAAACAGATCATTCACTATGCAGCAAAATACTGGTGCCATCGCAGAACGAACCCGCCTATACCGGAAATTACACCGGTGGGTGGCTGTGCCCTTGTTTGCCTTTATGTTCCTGATCGGCTTCACCGGATTATTGCTGGGGTGGAAAAAACAAACAAATCTGTTGCCGCCAACTGCCCGGGGCGCTTCTGCTGAACCAAGTGCCTGGTTGCCTTTGGACAGCCTCCGGCACATCGCACAAATTTACGCTACCGACAGCCTTCAAAAAAGTGACGCCATTGACCGAATCGACATTCGCCCCCAAAAGGGCATTGCCAAAATCGTTTTTGCCGATCATTTTTCAGAACTCCAACTTGATTGCACTACCGGCCAAATCCTAAGCGTCAATGCCCGTTATTCGGATATTCTGGAAAAAATACACGATGGTTCCATTCTCGATTATTGCTTCCATACCAGCAACGATCAACTCAAACTTGCCTACACAACGATCGTTTCCCTGAGCCTCCTCTTGCTGTCGTTCAGCGGCTTTTGGCTGTGGTATAATCCAAAACGCATCCGAAAGATGAAGGAAAGAAAGGGATAAGAACGGGCAGAGAACGAAAATATCAGATCCCGGTATTGCTTCATTCGGAGCCTGCCCTGCTTCTTTACTACAGAAAATGCCTGGAGCTCCTTTCTAAGTCCATAGCAGGTTGAATCGTATGTAAAAAAATGATTTTCAGTTTTTTGAACTACAATCAGGTTTGATTTTCAGTTTAAGTCCAGCCCTTGATTTTCAGAAAAGCGCCACCTACAACACCCATCCGGGCACTACTTTCACAAACAGAATGAAAAATGGGTCAAAAACCGCCTCGGCACAACAAATTTGGAAACTCGTTGGCGAGGCGGCACAAAGTATTAAACAATAAAACTTAACAAATCATGAAGAAATCACTACTCAGCCTTTTTCTGGCGGCAGTATGCACTATTGGTTTCGCTCAACGTGGTTCGGTCTCCGGCATGGTCACCGATCAGGAAACAAAGGAACCTCTTATTGGCGCCAACATTTTTGTGAGCGGTGCCACATCCGGCACAGCCACAGACAATTCTGGCAAATATACGCTCGATTTGCCTGCCGGTAATCAAAAACTGATTGTTTCCTATGTCGGGTTTAAGACCACAGAACAAAGTGTGATGGTTCCGGCCGGCGGCAATGTTACCCTTAATGTGGAACTCGAAAGCTCCGGCCTGTTGGGCGAAGAAGTGATTGTTTCGGTTTCGCGCAAAGCGGAAAAACTGACCAACGCCCCGGCTACAATTACAGTGATTGGAGCGCAAGCCCTGAGCGAACAGCCTTCGTTTAATGCGGCTGAACTATTGGGGAGGCAAAAGGGTGTGGACTACGTGCGTTCAGGGGTATTGGGCATTGGGGTAAACGCCCGCGGATTCAACAGTGCATTTAACCCTAAAAACCTTCAAATCAACGATGGCAGGTTGTCTTCGCTGATTGCCACCGGGCTACCGCTTGGCGCATTGAGCACAACGGTAAAAGAAGATATAGAACGGGTGGAAGTGGTTCTCGGCCCTTCTTCTGCGTTGTATGGCCCGAACGCACACAATGGTTTACTCAACACCATTACCAAAGACCCGCGCACTTCGCAGGGAACCACCATTGCACTGGGCGTTGGCAACCAGAGTGTGATTACCGGTCGGGTGCGTCATGCCACTAAAATCAGCGATAAGCTGGCATTCAAAATCAGTGCAGAATATACGCAGGGCGAAGAATTTGATTTTACGGATACCGTTTATTTCAACTATACCGGATTTGACAGTCCGCTTTTTGGCGGCCCGGGCAATGGTTCGCAGATCATTCGCCACGCTGTGCCGGAACTCGAACTGGACCGGAAATTTAACTCGCTCCGCGGGGAAGCAGGCTTGTACGTTGCCCTGAACAGCAAATCTGACCTGATTTTTTCGGGTGGGTACAGCAAAAGCAACAACATCGGGAATACCAATGCTGGCCGGAACCAGATTAAAGACTGGACCATAGGCTGGGGACAGGTGCGCTATGTTTCCCCACGGCTTTTTGCGCAGTTATATTACACAAAGTCGGGTACGGAAGACACCTACGCGATGAACCAGCGCACCCAGAACTACCTGAGTTTTAAAGACGCCGGTTTCCCGGAAGCAGAAGCCCTGAGCCGTTCGTTTTCTGAACAGTGGTTTGGCATTTCTCCACAAGTGGGCATTGCCCTGAAGCGCGGAGCCGTTTTCAAAGACAATTCCAGCCGCATCAATGGCGAACTCCAGTACAACAACAAAGCAGGCAATCTTTTTGACTTCATCGTTGGTGTTCAGTACCAGGGCGACAAAGCCAATAGCGACGGCACTTACCTCCTGGACGCAGACGGTGCCATCAATGTCGGCCAGATTGGCGGCTACCTGCAATTAGAGCGACAGTTTGGAGACCATTTCAAAGTCGTGCTGGCTGGCCGTGCCGATAACCATGATCTGTATGGGTTTAACTTCATTCCCAAAGCGGCGCTGGTGTATTTTAACAATACCGGTTCGGCACGCCTGACTTACGGAAAGGGCATTGCTGCACCTACTATTCTGAACCTCGAAGCCAATATTTTCGGAGGGGTATTGTTGGGCAACGGAGCAGGCTTTACGCTGTCAGACGGTTCAAAAATTGAGGCACTGACAGTAGAAACCATCGAAACTTTTGAAATCGGGTACAAAGGCACGCTGGGTAAAAAATTGTTTTTCGACGCCAATGCCTACTACAACATTTCTCAAAACTTCCTCAGTCCGGCCATCAATATTGCTACAAATGGCCGTACAGTAACACACCGCGGAGACCAGCCAATGAGCGAAGTAGTGCCCGGAACACCTGAAACAGGTGCAACACTGGTGCTGACTTACCTGAATTTTGGAGAAGTGGACACTTATGGCGCAGACGTGTCGCTGAGCTACAGTTTCGCCGACGGCCTGCTGGGAACGCTCAACTACTCGTGGTTTGATTTCGACCTCAATGTCAATGACCTTGCCAACGACGGCAACCGGAAT
>JABWAJ010000210.1 GCA_013361075.1 Saprospiraceae bacterium
CGGTCACTACGAAAGTGAACAATACACAATCGAGTTAATTTATGAAATAATTTCTCAAAAATTTTCTACTTTTGCGCTTCATTGTGCGAAAACCAACACCAACCCGGTTCTATATCTTTGATTTGCAGGCGCTAAGCCCTTGGTTTGGCACCAAAAATTTCATAAGCATCCAGTCAAATATAGCATAACACATGTCAGCAGTAACTCAGGAATTAACGGTGGAAGAAAAACTCCGCCAACTTTATTATCTGCAACGAATTGATTCTCAGATTGATGAAATCCAAATCATGAAAGGCGAACTGCCGATGGAGGTCAGCGATCTGGAAGATGAAATCGCCGGGTTGCAAACCCGCATCGACCGTCTGCAAAGCGTTGTTACAGAAATGGAAAGCGATCTGTCGAAGTTTCACGCACAGATCAAAGAAGCGGAAATGCTCATCCAGCGCTACCAGGCACAGTTAGACAATGTAAAAAACAACCGCGAGTTCGAGGCTCTGACCAAAGAATTGGAAATGCAGCGCCTTGATATTCAGTTGAAAGAGAAAAAGATCCGCAGCGGCGAGATTGAACTCGACAACAAAAGAGATACGCTGAAAGCAACCGAGGAACGCATTGAAAAGAAGAAAAAAGAACTAGACGCCAAAAAGGTTGAGCTGAACCAGATCATCGAAAAAACGGATCAGGAAGAAAAAACCCTGCGCACTCAGTCTATGGCTGCCCGTGAGCATGTGGAAGAGCGCCTTATCCGTGCGTATGACAAAGTTCGCACTTCCTACCGCAATGGTCTTGCCGTAGTTACCGTTGAGCGGAATTCCTGCGGCGGGTGTTTTAATAAAATTCCGCCACAGCTCCAGTTGGAAATTGCCCAACACAGAAAAATCATTGCCTGCGAACACTGCGGCAGGATTTTGGTGGACAGCTTCATACTCGGAACTGACGGGGAATAATTCCCGGGAAGTTGGCAAAGTGCAAGGGGCAAAAGGCAAAGAGCAATAATTCGAAAGTTTTATCGTAGTTAACTTGCCTGTTTGCCCCTTGCCTTTTGCTTATTGGGAATTTGCCCTTTGTCATTTATTGATACTGTACACTTTGACTTTAATCAAACACAACATCATCCCACGAATTTGTACTCCGATGCTTGCCATCGGGTGCTTTTTGTGCCTGTTCCATGCACCGGGTGCAGTGTTTGCCAACCGTTTTGAATACACCATCCAGGCCAAAGAAGCCTACCGCAAAGCAACCAGTCTCCGGCTTTTCGAAGCAAACAACGCCCTGGCGCAAATGCGCAGCCAGGATCCCGGCAACCTGATCATTTACCACGTTGAAGATTATATCGATTTTTTTCAGATCTACCTCAGCGACGATGAAGCCCTGTATGAACGCTTGAAAAAAAAGCGGGATACCCGCCTTGAAATCGTGGCCCGGGGCGACAAGCGTTCGCCATACTACCTTTATGTGCAAGCGGATATTCGCCTGCATTGGGCCTTGCTCCGCCTGCGATTTGGAGAATACATCGCCGCTTTTAATGAAGTTAACAAAGCGCATAAATTGCTGCAAAAGAACCGGGAATTGTTCCCCGGCTTTATGCCCAATCTGAAAGACCTCGGCATTTTGCACGCTATGATTGGTACCATTCCGGACAATTACCAGTGGGGTGTCAAGTTACTCAGCAGCCTGAAAGGCAGCATTGCCGAGGGCAAAAAAGAACTGGAAGCGGTAATGGCTTATGCCAAAACCAACGACTTTCTGTTTGAAGAAGAAACCATTGCGTTGTATTCGTTTCTCCTGCTCCACTTAGACAATGACAAAGAAAGCGCCTGGAATGTGATCCGTTCCGGCAAATTGCGTCCCCAATCCAACCCACTCCACTGTTTCGTGATTGCCAACATCGCCATGCGGGCAGGGTACAACGATGCAGCCATCAGGGTACTGGAACAGCGCCCCCGGGGCCGCACCATACAAGCATTCCCTTACCTCGATTACATGCAGGGGCTGGCTAAATTGCGTCGCTTAGATGGTAATGCAGGGCTGCATTTTCAGAAATACCTCAATGCCTACAAAGGCAAGTTTTTCATTCGCGAAAGCTACCAGAAATTAGCCTGGTGTGAATTGCTGCAAAACCGACCCGACGGTTACTCCAAATTTATGAAATTATGCTCCGAAAAAGGGTCAGACATTGCAGGCGGCGACAAAAGTGCACTTCGGGAAGCCTCAGCAGGCAAAGCGCCAAATGTACTGCTGCTCAAAGCCCGGCTACTGTTTGACGGCGGATATTACCAAAAAGCGCTCGACCTGCTCCGGGGCAGAAATGCAAATTTATTTCCCGAAAAACGGGAACGCCTTGAGTTCACTTACCGCATGGGGCGCATTCTGCATGGTCTCGAAAAACATCCAGAAGCCCTTGCTTATTACCAACGAACCATCACAGAAGGGCGAACCGATCCTTCCTTTTTTGCCTGCAATGCTGCCCTCCAGATCGGCCTGATCTTTGAAGCGCGCCAGGACTATGTCAAAGCCAAAAAGTATTTCCAGCTCTGCCTGAGCCTCCACCCTGACGAACACGAAACAGCGCTCCACCAACAGGCGAAAGCGGGGTTGGGGCGGATGAGGTAGGGGCTACTGCTTGTCAAAAGCCAGCCTGGGACAGTCCCTGTTGGGCATTGTCAATTTTTTTGCCGGGAACTGGCATGGGATGAATTCCTTACATTTGCAACCATTGGCAACCTGAGCGCACCAACGCTACAAAACGGAAAACGAACATGAATGCCATCATCCTCTGGATCGTCATTATTGGAATATTAACGGGGCTGTTTTTCCTGGCCCGGTTGTACATTGTCAAATATTTCGATTCGAGAAAAGGTCGCTTTGATGCAGATAAAAGTAATTTTATCACCTCCATTGGCATTGGCGCTATCCTGACGGCGTTTTTTGTGATCAACCCCAACATGGTTTTGCAACTGATTAATGTTGTAATTGAGTGTTTCAATAAAACCCTGAGTACCCAGCTTTCACCTTTAGACTACCAACCCGGCCTTGCCGACATCATCGCATTTTCCATCCTATGTTCGACGATTTTTGGATTGATTTTTGTCTCCTACAGGCACCGAAATCAGTTACACCAACAGCATTTGGCAGAACTAAGCGCTCAAGCTGAAGAAGAAACGATCATCAGGTTCCCAGAAAGCCGCTATTACGAAAGTCCGCACTTGCACGAGCGCATTTTGGAATTGTTCGAACTGAAATACAAAAAAAACGGACTAAAAATGTCCGAAACCAAACAACCCGGTGAGGACAAATTCATTTATGGTTGGTATCGTGATGACTTCCATACTTATTTTGAAATGGCCTATTGCGAAAGCAGCCGGGGAGCTGATCAATGTTGATTGGTCAATTGTTAAAGAAACGATTGCGTCAGAAGTAAAAAATTATACGAATAATTCTTCCTGATATCGATTCCATGAACCGCATCCAATCCATTGACCTTTTTCGCGGCTTCACCATCTTCATGATGGTTTTTGTCAACGACTTAGCCGGGGTGGCGAACATCCCCGACTGGATGAAGCACAAGCCCGCCGACGCAAACGCCATGACCTTTGTGGATGTAGTGTTTCCTGCATTTTTGTTCATCGTGGGCATGTCCATTCCGTTGGCCATCCGGGCCAGGGAAGCGAGAGGCGATTCGTTTTGGGGCGTGTTGCAGCACATCGCCATCCGCACAGCCGGCTTGCTACTACTCGGTGTTTTTTTGGTGAATTCGGAAGAAATGAACGCCGCGGCAACCTTGTTGCCTGCCCGTCTTTGGAATATCCTGTTGTTTTTTGCCGCCTTATTGATCTGGGCACAGTATCCGGCCGCCGAAGGCCGCAAAAACTACCTGTGGCGGGCCATCCGGGTGGCGGGCGTTGCCTTGCTTTTCCTGCTTTGGTGGACGTATCGCAAAGGTGAACCGGGAGCATTCACCGGCATGACGACCAGTTGGTGGGGGATCCTCGGGCTGATCGGCTGGGCGTATCTGCTGGCAACGATGGTTTACCTGCTGCTGCGGGAAAACGCAATCGGCCTCCTTGGAACCATGGCAGGATTTGTGGCCATTGCAATTTTACTTAAGACGGAAGGGCTGGAACTTCCGGGTTTACTGGCGTGGCTAAAAGGCACCTCCGGGCATTTCATCCATGCATCCATTGCACTGGCAGGTATGTCACTGGCTTGCCTGTTCGCCGATAAAAACCTTGCCCAAACGCCCGCTTACCGCATTGGTTGGATGGTGGTGACCGGGTTGCTGCTCTTTGTCGCCGGTTTTTGGCTTCGACCTTTTTACGGGATTTCCAAAATATACGCCACACCAACCTGGGCGCTCTACTCGGCTGCGATCTGCTGTGAAATGTTTGCGCTGATTTATTGGCTCATCGACGTCAAAAACATTCGAAACCGGGCTCAGCTTTTGGAACCTGCCGGTAAAAACCCATTACTCGTATATCTTTTGCCATTCTTTTTTTACCCGCTGATGGGGGAAGCCTGGCTACCGGAGGCTTTCTATTCCGGCGCTTTGGGCTTTGCAAAAGCAGTTGCCTTTGCCGTGGTTATCCTATGGATTGGATCGTGGCTGACAAAGCGGGGGTTGCGCTTGCAGTTGTAGGAATTAGCTCAGTGCTTCTTCCAAAAGAGCCATTTCCTCCGGGGTTTTCCCTGCAGCTTTTAGTTTTTCCAATAAGGCGGCAGCCATTTCGGCTTTCATTTTTGGATATTGGGCAGCCAGGTCGTCTTCGGCTTTCCGGCGGGCTTTGTTTTCCAGCTGGTTGAGAAATTCCTGTTTTTCTATTTTGTAGTCAGCAGCGGCATTCAGGTCGGCGGCAGCAGCATCCCGCAAAGCTTCTGCTGCTTCAACGGCAGCGGCCATTACATTTTGCAGAGTAGCTGCGTAGGTTTCAAAGTTGAGCAATGGATCAATCATAAACCGGGCGATGCATCCGGCAAGCAGCCGAATCGTTCAGGAATTATAAATAACCACCGAAGTGGCTTCTATGCGGTACCGGTATCCGGGTGCCTTATCGGCAATGGCGCGCCTGCCAATAAAATTCAGCACCTCGTCGCGATCAGCCAACGGGATTTTGGTGTGCGATTCCCATTGAGCTTCAGCCGGCACATCAATAAACACAAGTGTTGAACCTGAGCCGAATTCGTACCAAAAGCGGCAAATGGTGCTGTCCATCTGAAAAACAACATAGCCGCCCCGCCCCTGATCTTCGTAGGTAACACGTGCATAAGAGGTATTCATTTTATGCCATTTTACTTTAGGTTCGAGGAATAAGAATTTTTTAGTTCGGGGCTCTATATGCCCAAACCGCATCGCCATCTCCAGTACTTCAGCCTCGGGCATCCGGAGCAGGTCCGCTATTTCATTGAGCGGTTGGCCCGTGTGCAATAATTTGGCGGCGAGGTCCCGGTTGATTCGTTCGTGCAGGTCTTTTTCAATTCTGTCCCAGTGCCCGCGAAAAAAAGCAGCATATAGCGTTGCTTCGTTTTGGGTTGTTTCGAGCAGGTCCTGCCGGGCTGATTCGAGGGCTGCCGCAGCTTCGTCGCGCGTTTTTTGAGCAACCGTTACTACCTCCGCAGCCGCTTTGGCATTGTCGTCCAGCATTTTTTGCATGGCCTGCCGGATTTCGTCGGCATGGGAAGACTCGGGTGGTTGCATGGCCCAGATTGGTTTTACATATCGGAGACAAAGATGCACAATTCGACAGACCGCACGGCAATAAAGCGCGTGTTTTGTTTTTTGGAGGTGGCTAAAGGGAATCACTCATCGGGGAGGGCTATAATTTATTAAGAATTAATATTAATTGCGCAGAGCATAAAAAAAGTGCCATCAGAAGATATTGACCATGAAATAATTACGTATGTTTGATAAAAATCTAATCAAAAACGATGGAATAAAACAAGCAGCCGAAGTTGTTGATTTCCATAAATTTAATACGCTTACAATGCCAGATATAACGAGTAATCCAGCAAATAGCGAATGGAATCAGGAAAATGCTTCTATTCCTGGCAAACAAATAGATTATATTTTTGAGCACGAAGGAAAGCTTGATAAAGCCCTTGAAAAGTTCAAAGACCTATTGTCTTATCTGGCTGAAAAAAGAGTAGACATAGGTGTTTTGGAAGCGCAATATGCCTGGTTAGTAAAAGAATACAATTCAGGGGTACTTTCAGATAATAAAAGAGAGGAGTCTGTTTACAGAATTATGGCTGGGTTTGGAAATGTTTTAAACGAATTCAAGGAAAAAATTTACCAGGAACTTAAAGTTGTAGACCTACCTGTTTTGACAATTCCTTACAAAGAGCAAAAAGACTTGATAGAATATGTCATCAAACATGTTTTGGCAGATACCTACGAAGTTATTTCTTTTATTGAAGCAGGAGATTCTGGTTGGTATTATCGGGTAAAGGCCAAAGAACAAAACCGTGAAAACAACTATGTGCTAAAGGTATTGAAAATTCTAAAAACAGATGATCTGAAAGAAGGTGAACTGAAAGATGTTGCAAAACTGGACCATCCTGGTATTATTGAGATTGTGAACTATCGTTTTGACCGCCTTCCAGCTTATGTTCTTTTGAAATATATAAATGGGGTTACCCTGAGCAAAGCATTCAGCTTGTTTGGTGGCTTTCCAATTGATATTGCACTCGAAATTATGGATCAAATCATAAAAGCATATAGCCATATCCGGGCCGAAAAAATTATTCACAAAAACATTCGCCCTTCTAAAATTTTCATCAATGACAAGGGGCGAGCTATGGTTTCTGCTTTGGATATTATTCAATATGATGAAGATATTTTGCGTTCCGTTTCCCGATTTAAGGAAGAGTGTAAATACCTAAGCCCCGAAGCACTTGACGATAAATTAAACAAAAAAAACCTGGAAGATGTAGAGCGGTCTGATCAGTTTTCGCTCGGCTTGATTCTTCTTGAAATGATTGGATGTAAGCCTCTGTTTGAAGGAGAGACCGTAAGTGAAATTTTTGCAGAACGGAGAAAGTTCATGACTACTCCGGATACTATTTTGGATGCAAAATTTAAGGGCATTAATATTCCTCATCAATTACAGGAAATTATAAGAAAAATGCTGTGTTGGCAAGCAGATGACCGTTATGAAAGCCTGGATGATGTGTGCGGTGAAGTAGAAAAGGCTAAAACCCGGGTATTATCCGATTCGCCACTATTAAATAGTTTTCGGAAGTGCCGGAAAAAAGAGCAAGAATGGGCGAATTATTTTTACCAGAATTTATTTCAAAAATTCCCTGAATTTGAAAACATCAAAAATGATTTTCCAGATCCCAAAAGGCAACATCTGATGTTGTGGTTTGCAGTCTATGTCCTCATTGATATTGATCACAAAAAAGATTTTTTTCTAAAAATTTTAAAAAGTCCTAAGCACGATAAATATAAAGATTTCAGGTATTATGAGATTTTTTTGTACACAATAAAAGAAACCATCCGAGAAATTGCAGCAGAAGCCTGGGATGAAACCACCATGTCAGCACCCTGGGACCGTAATATCCAAAAGGCGCTGAAACTTGTGGCTCGCCATCTGGCAGAACAAAAGGAATGCCCCCCCAATGCCCTGCTATAGAATCAGATAGGCACCGGAGGGCAATTTAAAAACAAGAAAATATGTCAGTGCATTTTCCGGCTATTCCCTTTTTCAATACCCAAGCTCACTCCATCACCCGGTCAATAAGCCGTTTATCAGAGCCGTTTCCATTGTTTTTAAACAACAAAACAACGTTCCCGCTTTCCGGAAAATACAGGACATTGGCCTCAATGCCGGCGAGAGAGCCGTTATGCCCATAAGCCACACCAGCGCCGGTGCGCCAGAGTTCCAATCCCAAGCCGTACTCACAATCGGGGCTGCTGCAATGGGGCAACTGAATTTGTTTCATTTCTTCTACGGCTGAAAGCGGCAGCAGTTGTCCGCCAAACAGCGCCTTCATAAACTTCGTCAGGTCTTCTGCCGTACTGATCAGGCCGCCAGCTGCTTTGCCATCGCCTTCAGCGCGATCCCAGGAGCTCACATCAAGCAGGTTACCCGATCCATAAAAATCGGCATACCCCCGTGCAACATTGCGGTCGTCGCGTTTTTCAATCCAGGTATGCGTCAGGCCCAGCGGCGAAAAAATGAGTTCGTCGAGCGCTTGTTGCAGGTTTTTTTGCGTCAAGCGTTCAATAATCAGGCCAAGCAGCCAATAATTCGCATTGCTGTACCCGTAGGCGGTACCGGGATTAAAATTCAGGGCTTTGTGATAAACATATTTTTCCAGGAGCGTCTTCACCGGCATTGTTCCAAAGCGATCGGGGCCGTTGATGATGTCGAGCTGGTACCGGATGCTTTCATTTGGCGGGTCAGTAATGCCTGATAAGTGGCCCAGAAGGTGGCGAACCGTAATTTGCCCTGCGAGGGGTATCTTACCGGAAACCTCAGGCAAATGTTCCGTAAGGACATCCCCCAGCGTAAGTTTATTTTGGCTGCGCAGTTGCAAAATGGCTGTTGCAACAAACATTTTGGTGATACTGCCGGTACGGAAAGGGGTATTGGTGCGCATTGCGGTCTGGTGTTCCAGGTTTGAGTGCCCCCCGGCGCCGATCCAGAGGGGCTCTCCCTGCCGGCTTACCAGCAAAATAGCCCCCGGAGCCCCTGTTGCTGCTTGATAGGCGCTCAATTCACCAACGTATTTGGCATTTTTAGGGTGATCGCTGTAGTCAGCCCCGGTGCCAGGGTCGGGCCGG
>JABWAJ010000211.1 GCA_013361075.1 Saprospiraceae bacterium
ATCGGAGTCCGTGCAATCAGAAATAATCAAACACGAGAGAGTGACCGTTTGGGATTTTGTGAATACTTCACAAAGGCTGCCATCAGACCTGCGGCGGGTTACGACCATCACCACGGTATAGGTGCCTGAACCCGGGAAAGTATGGCAAATGGCATTGTTGCCAACGCTGGTGCCGATCAGGGGGCCGTTCGCTGAGTTGAGGTACCATTCAACGGTTTCACAATCGCTAAGTGCAACGGGCACAAAACAAGCCTTACAGGAAGTGGGATATTTGACAACGGCAAACCCCTGATTTACGGCTGCATCCAGTGCTGCAACATCACAAGGACAAGGATCGGGGCAATCTACCCTGAACCTGACAATACAGGGGCATTCCTGCTGGCCACAATGCCCTACCAATCGAAGTTCATACGAACCGGGAATGGCGTACCATGCCGGCAAAATACTGATGCCAAAATAAGGATTAGCCGTTGTACTGTTCCAGGCAACGGGCGTAGTGGTATTCGGTAATCGGTATAGTTCCCAGGTCACCTGAGCTGTCGGCGGGCAGTTAGGGCCCGCGCATTGGAACAAGCCGGTAAGCTGGATGCTTTTGCCAGGCGAAGGGCAGGGTATGGTTATTTCCTCCGGCGCATCACAGATAGTGGACGTTCCAAGAACGACCCTGTTCAGCGGGAAAAATAAATTGGAGAAGGTTCCGCAATAACAGTCATCACATGGCTCCTGTATCCACCTCACCTTGCAGATACAAGTGTCCAGCCCGTCGGGCGAAATGGTCGTTAAGGTCAGGCAGTACAAACCAGGTTCGTCTACCGAATCTTTTGGAAAAATAAAAAAGGAAAAATTGGAGGTGAGGCCAACCTGGGTATGGCCATCAGGATGGGTCAGTTCCCAAATGACCGGTGTTTCTTCACAAGGTTCGCCGGAATTCTGATTGAAAAAACCTATATACCCGGAAACTAGTACATCGCTGACCAGGCAAGGCAGCGACGGAATAAAGCCTGTATGTGGGTCGCAAAAAAGCGGGTATTCCACTCCGTTATGGCTAAGGGCCAGCTCAGATTTACAGACGCAGCATTCTTCGATGAACAAATTGTAAACATTGGACGTATCGCTGCATCCCTGGTAAGTAACAATGATGGAAATGTCATTCTCTCCATAAACCAATGGGGGGAGCAAACCAGCAAGGTTTAACACCGGTCCAGTGTAAAACGGAGGATTGGAATAGTCTTCATTCAAAAACCACTGAATGGTGTACCCTGACGGGAAAAATGGGCCACCCAGCGCTAACGGCGGTGTGATGGACTCATTATCACAGATCGTATCGCAGCCTACCGGAAAGAGGAGCGTTGATGGCTGTTGTTGAATATATCCTGCAAAGGTATCATCGGAACAACCACAGTCGGTGTCAGTGACAACCACACTGTAATAACCAGGCTGTGAGGTAGTCATGACGGGCCCTGTTGCCCCGTTGCTCCATACATACTCATAATTGCCTGCCGGAGCAGCCGAAGCATTAAAAGTATGCGGAATGCCCGCGCATAACGTGCCCGATGGCCCGTTAACGGTCACATTGGGTTTGACGCATAAGTACACACAGAAAGTATCCTTTGCCATACAACCGGTGACGATGTCTGTTACCGTCAGTATAAATTCATACGTGCCCAATGCCGTTACCGTTGCATTGGCATTGTACTGCAGGTTGTCCGGGCTAAAAGTAACGGCCCCGGGCCCTGCAGCTGTCCAGTTGTAAGTATAGTTGGAATTAGACCCGCCGGCATTAACCAGAGAAACACTATACGGGCCGCTGGCTGGCACACACAGGATGGTTTGCCCGGTTATCTCCGCTTTTGGCTTCGGGTGATAGGTCACCAGTACGGTATTCGAAGTCACCAAACAATTGTTGAATTGGGCATCTTCGGCGGTCACGTAGTAATTGCCGGCAGCATTTGGCTGACATAGTTGATAGGATGCACTATTTGCACCAACGATGGCTGTTCCATTGTAGTACCATTGGTAGTTGGTGAACCCGCTGCCAGAGGTGACACTTAGGGAGGTTGGTGGCAAACAATCCGGGCAAATCATGACCGGTGCAACCGTTAAGGGGCGGGGCATCACTACGGACAGGGAAGTCAAATCAGTGAACGTGCAGCCATAAATATCGGTGACGGTCAGACCTATAGTTGGATTAGCTGTCGAGCCGTCAAATGCATAGTTTAAAGAAGCATTTTGAGAAACGGGCGTACTATTTACCGTCCATTCATAGTGGATAAGCGTTGGCCCGTTCCAGGCATAATTAAATGTGTACAGTTGATTTTTACAAACCGTGGAAGGGGCGCTTATCGAAAGTGGTTGCGTCGGAAGATTCAATGGAATAGTTTTGCTGTCGGTACAAATGTCGCCGGTGGCAGGATCGTTAACCGTAATGTTCATGGTGACCATTGGGTTGCAATTCGCCGGCGTATTTAGGGTAAAAGAATTGCCTGAGCCCGATAATGGCGTTCCGCAGGTCGACGTCCAGACAACATCAGTAGAAGGATTAAAGGTCCAGCCACCTAAGGTCTGCGAGGTATTGTTGAACATGATGGTATAACTGCCGTTGGCACCACATTGCACACTATAGTTAAAATCAGCCACTACCGGCACATCCACCTTCGTATATTCATCGAAACTACACCCGTTACAGGTAATACTTGCTGTTACCGGGAAAGTGCCATGACTGGTATAAGTGTGTGTTACCGTGCTTCCGGTAGCTGAGGTGCCATCCCCAAAATTCCACAACACTACCCCACCTGCACACCCCATAACATTTACACTAAAGGTTTTGGGATTACATCCGCTGCTGACCGTAATGGCACTTAACGGGGGTGGGTTGGGCGGAACAGGATAGGTGGTGCAGCCCGTTGTTGGCGGGCAATTTGGCAGAACAACAACATTTATGACATTGGAGGTAGCCACGCAGGCACCACAAGTGACCACAACGTAATAGCTGCCTGCCGCAGTTGCCGTATAGGTTTGGTTGGTAGCACCGCTGATCGGGCCGCCGGAATCATGCCACTGATAGCTGCATCCTGGTGTTGTCGAAAATGCCTGCAGCAGGACAGCTGGCGCATTGGGAAGGCACCAGATCAGGGCATCGCCTGTAGAAATGGATACACTGGGTACCACCTCCGGCATGACCGGATAATTGGCAACCGATATACATCCATCCGGGAAGGTTACCTGAACGCTATAGATGCCAGGGTCGGAGACCGCCAGCGAGTTGGGAGGAACGGGCGTACCCCCACCAAACCATAGGTACGTTGTTCCCGCAGGTCCGGCTGGAATGGCATTCAGTTGAGCGTTTCCGGCACATAATGTTCCGGTTTGGGAAATAGATATTGTGGGCGGGTTGGTTACCCCCACATTTACGCTATTGCTGGGGCCGCTGCAATTCGATACCATAATCATACCGCTGCCATGAATCTCATAAGTTGCGGTACCCGGGGTAAGTTCACCGATAAAGGACGCGGCGGAAGAAGTACTCCAGGTATAGGGGCCGGGGCCGCTTCCCGGTTGAACAGAAACAGTGATCTGCCCGCCGATGCACGAGGTTAAAGATGTTGGGGCCAGGATTGGCGGAAGGTCATTTGCTATGGTGATGGTTGTTGAACCGGTGCACCCATCTACGGTTTGGGAAACCATCAAAGTCCAGGGCCCCTGACCTGTAAACAGAACCGATGCGTTGGCATTATCCGGCCCGTAAGGGGAAATCGTGCCTGTTCCCGGCCCTGTGAAGCTCCACGAAAAACTTCCGCCCGTCAGGGTACTGGTTGCCATATAATCATACAATTGACCCCGGCACACAATAAGCGGGCCTGCAATAGTGATGACAGGAGCAGGGTTGACGACCACCTGAATTACTTCAGACGGGTTGCAAAAAATAGCAGGATTCGGTGTTGCCGTAATCGTGTAGGTACCGGGAATGGTCCAGTTTACACCGATAAAAGATGTGCCGGTCGTAGCGCCAACAATCGAATATCCATTATTTGCGGGACTTATTGTCCAGTTGGCCAATCCATTGGAAGAGAAAAAAGCAGGATTGGGGGCATTTGCACAAATACTGGCCGGGCCAAAAACATCAAATTTAAGCCTTACATCCACTGTCTTTGTACTGGATCCGCTGCACCCTGAATAAGGGTTATCATAATTGCAGGTAATGGTTGCCGGGCCAACAGGGCCATTCCATTTTACCGTGATAGCCGGCGTATTTTGGTTAGCCCCAACAATCACGCCGCCACCCCCGCTTACCGTCCAGGTATAAAATGTTCCCGGCATCGCGGGCAGGGAATAGGTTTCTGTGCTGCCCACACAAACCGGGGTAGGGCCGCTGATGGGGATGTTGTTCCACAATACCGGCACATTTAAGGTGGCAGAACTCCCACAATTGCTCGTGCATCCTGTCGTTACCGAAACAGATGCGGGAAGCGTAGCAGGGGCCGTTGTATTCCACTGCACCGTGATGCAATTGCCATTATTGGCGGTAATGGTTCCGCCGTTCACCGTCCAGTTGTAGGGCGCGCACCCAAGTGCTGTACAATAATTCGTGATATCTCCCGGGCACAGCATTTCTTTGCATTCCGGGGTGATGGTCGGACCTGTTCCGACAATGACGGTTATGATTGTCGTTGCTGTATCAATGCACCCACACTTTGGCACATCGGCGTTGCCGGTTGTTCCATTGGAAGCGGTGAGCAATACCGTGTACATGCCAGGCCCGGGAAAAGTATGTGGCGGCGGGTTTTGGGCTGTTGAACTGGTGCCGTCACCAAAATCCCAGTAATAGCTACTGGCACCAACCGATGTATTGGTAAAAGTCACCGATTGATTTGCACAAATGGTTGTGCCCGGTATCGGAGCAACGGTGAATGAGGCCACTGGGGCATCAAGCAAACAAAATTCGTGGGTAATGGTATCCCTGCAATTGCCACTGGCATCCGCAATGATCACTTCGATAGAACCCTCACTGTCACTTCCCCAGGTAATCACACCAGGGTTGCCGGTAAATGAAGCAGGTGTGCCGCCAATAACGTTCCAGGTATAGGTGAAGCCCGAAAGATTAGGCACAATATAATACGTGTGTACGCTATTTTTACAGGCGATTTTTTTGCCTCCACCAGATCCAATCGGACTACGGAGCCCAACAGAATCGCGCATGCAGGTAACATCTCCGGGGCATGGGGAAATGCTGTCTAATTGCAACAAGCTGAACTCCGGGCAGCAAATATCCGTATTACAAGCTACGGTTACGTCAAATGAGCAGGTTGCTGTATTTCCACAATGATCTGTTGCGGTCCAGGTTACGGTTGTTGTGCCCTGGGGGTAAGTTCCGCTGGCATTGGCTGTGCCATTGAAACTATTGGTCAACATCACCGCCTGATCGCAGAGGTCAGTTGCCGTCGGGCTCGTTACCTGAACATTGGCTGTGCAAACCCCGTTCCCGTTAAGCGTCCCCGTCATGCTAATATTTTGCGGGCAATTGGTCAGAACCGGTGGAATATTGTCCATCACGGTAATGGTCTGCACGCAGGTAGAGATATTATTACACCAGTCTTCTGCCCTCCAGGTTCTGGTGATGACCTGATTGCAGGGTTGCGTCCCGGTGACTACATCCGTGTAAGTAATGGATAAAATCGAACAATTGTCAGTAGCAGTGGCAAAACCGATCCCGGTTGTGCCGGGTGTTGTCGGGCTGAAACAAGTCAACTGTACATCCGGAGGGCAAACGATGGTCGGCGGTATATTGTCTACGATGTTAATGGTTTGAGTGGCGCTCGACATGCTGCCGTCCGCGCAGGTAATGGATACCGAGAATGTGTGCTGCCCGCAAGGCAGCATCAAATCAATATTCGGTGTGGATTCGCTGGTTGACCACTGGTAGGATATGGGCTGTTGGCCGGTGCTGGTGCTGATTAGCTGCACGTGGCCACAATTGTCTATGAAATTTACCGTAAATGAAGCTGTGCAGGGTGTCGGCGGACACGTCACCGTCACCTGCGTCTGGCAGGTAACCATATTGCCGCTCATATCCGTCGCGGTATAAGTCACCACGGATGTTCCGGCCAAAAAAGTAGTCCCGCTGGCATCGTTTACCCCTGTGGCTGTCGTTGCTCCGGTGATCACATATTCCACCATGAGCATCGGACAATTGTCAGAAACAGTCGGCGCGAGGTTCCCGACTACCGCTGTACAGACTCCCTGGCCATTCAGCGTTCCGGTAACCGATACATTGGGCGCGCACATGATCATGGGCAGCTCATGGTCTTCCACTGTCAGCGTAAACGTACACTTGGCCTGCAACAGTGACTTATCTTTAATCGTCAGCGTTTTTTGAGGCATCAAAAAAGAACAGACATTATTGAGGGTGATGATGATCGTCTCATCTCCTTCCAGAATTGCGTCGTTCAGAATGGTAACCGGCAATGTAAACTGGCTTTGCCCGGCAGGAATTACAATGGTGGAAGCGAAGGGAACATAATCTAATCCTGCTGTGGCACTTCCTGTGATGGTGTAAGGAACAGATAAAGGCAAATTGATGCTTCCGCCCACCCGGTCAAAGACTAAGTTGACGGTGCCACAATTTTCGTAGGCGATGTCTGAAACGGGGTTGCTGTTCACCGCCCACTCAACTGAAGCATTGCCGCCGGCGTCGAACGAACCAGCATCTAAGAAAATAGCCGAATCATGGAGGTCATCGCCAACATCGGCAATGGCCAATTTGAGGTGGTACGTCTGTCCGGGTTGCACATTGGCAATCGCAGTGAATTTTCGGGTATAACCATCGTATTGCAATTCTGTTACAGATGGTAAAGTGGAAGCCGATTGCCCGCATAAGTTGGCACTGGAAGCTGGCTGATTGTTTTGATAAAAGCCTGAAAAATTGAGGTGATTCACAGTGTTGACACCCACGGGAGTCGTCGTAGAGGGAACCAGCGCTATATTTTGTTGCCCGCCGGAAATGCCCGGACCGGAGATAAAGATCCCGAATACATCGGTAAGCGGGTTGCCGACTTTTTCGCAGTACTCTTCGGAAGCAAAAACAAAATTTAAAGTAACAGTGGATTGTGTCGGAATAAAATCGAATTCGAGGGCAGCTTTGTCGTAGAGCGTGCCGGTTGTGAGCGTGGACAATTGCGCATCCGGCGTTAAGCCGCCAACTCCGCTGCCTGCATTATCGCTGTTGTTTGGTCCGACAGCCAGCGTACCTGGGCCGGTCGTTAAAATGACGCCCGCATCAAATCCGATATTGGTTTGGCCATTGGTAAAAACACCAAACTGGCTGGCCTGCCCCTGGGTCGTCACATTGCTGATGTCAAAACAGTTGCCGCCGACCAGCACGTCGTTTACCAGTACATTTCCTGAAATGCCAGGTTGTACGCCAAGTACCGCTAATGCTTCCTGTTGCGGACTGCTGCTGATTGTATTTTGAAGGAAATCCAAAGGCGGTTCAGGCACTTGCACATTACCTCCTGTTGTGCAAGGATAGGTACAGATGAGTTCGCTCACGTCCACGCATCCATCGTCCGCTACGCAGCAAATAGAATGCGTCCCTTTAGGAAATTGCATTCCCGGAGTTATGAGTACCAGACCCGAAGGCGTCACCAGATAACAGGTAATTGCAGGGTCAGGATTGCAATTATCTGTTACTGTGGGCGCTGCCGGCAATATTCCAGAGAAAAAACATTGGCCTGGATCAGTATTGACCGTCATATCCTGCGGACAGGCAATCGTGGGAGGCACATTGTCAATCACCACAATATTTTGCACACAGGTAGCTTCATTGCCACAGTTATCTCTGGCCGTCCAGGTGCGGGCAATCAGGGCATTGCAAAGTGTACCCGTGACCACATCGGTAAAAGTAATGACCGGATTCGGATCGCAATTATCGGTCGCGGTGGCCATGCCGGTTGCAGCAGGGGAGAGGTCATCACCGCAGGTCAGGCTTATATCCTGCGGACATATGATCATTGGAGGAACGACCTCAATGGTTTGTATTTCAGTGGTGCAGGTACTCATGTTTCCGCACAAATCGGTCACCGTGAGCGTAATCGGGAAAATGCCGCAGCCTGTCACCACAGTCGGGTTTACGCTCATGGATTGTATCTGGCAGTTGTCGGTAGAGCCGGAATTGATCATGTCCACCGTTACAGGGAGGGTGCAATCCGAATTTAAATCATAGCCCTGCCCCGGCGCGCACATGGCTACAGGCGGTACATTATCCCGTACGGTAATGGTTTGTACGCAAGTGCGCGTAACACCACATTCGTCCAATGCGGTCCAGGTTCGGAGCACTGTTCCGTTGCAGGGCATTATCCCGCTGGTGTTGTCAGAAAAAGTAATGTTCGGATTTTGTCCGCTGCATGCACCTGTCAGCGTCGCAAATCCGGTGACCGTAGGCGACAGGTTGGTATTACAGGCTACCGTAATGTTCGGTGGGCAGGTCAATACCGGTTGCTGTGGATATTTAATGACCACATTCTTGCAAATGGTGTTGCTGCATCCGTTGCCGGTGACGGTAAGGCACACGTTGTAAGTGGCACATTGTGCAGGGAAAGCATGAAATGGGTTTGCAGCGGAGGAAGTGTTAGGAATACCGTTGGAGGAATATCCAAAATTCCAGAAATAGGTCAGTGGTGCCGGCCCCGTAGATGTATTGGTAAAACTGACCGTTGGGGTACAATCCGGAAACTGAAAGTTGAAACCAGCAACACAGGGCTCCGTATTGCAGGCAGCTCCTTGT
>JABWAJ010000212.1 GCA_013361075.1 Saprospiraceae bacterium
AACGAACCTTAAGAAACGAAGCATCTGTTTTTTGCGCAAGCTAAGGCGAGTTTTTGGTTTTTCTCCCGGAATCGGCAATCGTATTGCAACAGAATGCTACGTTCGCCTTATCTTGAGCCTGGTTTTTATTAATCTTGTATGCAACACGAACTTTTCTCTGCAGAAACCGCCCTGCTCACAGCCCGGGCAGTGGTTCGGCGCTTTCGCGAAGGCGATGGCCCCGCTTTGTACGAATTGGCAGACAACAACCGAAGCTATTTGTCTGATTATTTTTCCCAGGTGCTGCATGCAACTCCGGATAAGGAAACAGCCGAACGGTTTGTGCGCGAAAAAATGGCAGCCTGGTTGCTCCAGCACGAATACTGTTTCGGCATTTGGGAAAACCGCAGTGCCCAACTCATTGGGATGATTCAGCTGACCGGAATAGACTGGAGCATTCCCCGTGCCGAGCTGAGTTTTTTTCTGGACCAGTCGTTCAAAGGCAAAGGCATGATGACGGAGGCGTTGCAGGCCGTCATTCGGTTTGCGTTCGTCCAGTTGTTTATCGAAAAGCTATCCTTGCGCACCTCGATGGAAAACTACGACCTGCATCGACTGGCCCGCAAATGTGGTTTTCGCCGCGAAGGCGATCTGCGCTCGGAAATGCGCAAAGCCAGCGGCGAGTATGTGGATGTCATGCTGTTTGGATTGACAAAGACCGAATCTGGCTTATAACATAATACCTGCTCTGCTACAAGGCTAGATGTACGGAAAGCGAAAAGAGCGCAATTCGTTTCATGATGATTGGTTTTGAGTGATTGAAAAACAAAAATATAAGATTAAACCAACTCAACAAGAACACAGCCCCGTCTTATGAGAAAATTGTAGTTCTTTTCAACCTTCAAACCTGCATCACCATGAAAGTTTCCAAATCCTTGTTGCAAGCCATTGCAGTAGGCATTACCCTCAGCGCTTCTTCGGCTTCCTGCTCTCTGTTCAAAGATGAAGACGGGCTCCATCTGCAAACCTGCGATGACGGTTGCACCCTTGAACACCGCGATGACGGCGGCACCGACAACCCCGATTACAACTGCCCCGGCTGTGGCATGGGCTAATTGGTAAATCCAGCTCTCCGCCCTTTTATTGATCCCCATCCTTCATTGGAATGAATGACCACTTATGCCTCGACCATTTGCCGCATTGGCGTGTAACCTGGACCGAAACACATTGCTAACCTGCCTTCCTTTGTTTGAAGCAGAAAAAGTGGAAGCAGTGGAATGGTCGTTTGATGCCCTGTTCCAATTTAAGGAAATCCCGCCTTGGTTTACCGGGTTGTTGCAAACTTTCAGTCGCGAAAACCGATTGGTAGGCCATGGCGTGTTTTTTTCCCTTTTTTCGGGAAAATGGCTGGAAGGCCAGCAAACCTGGCTCGATGAGTTGAAAAAATTGTCTAAAACATACTGCTTCGACCACATCACCGAACATTTCGGGTTCATGACGGGCGCTGATTTCCACAATGGCGCTCCGATCAGTCTCCCATTTACAACCACAACATTAGGCATTGGCCGGGACCGCTTAGCGCGGATTTACGATGCCTGCGAATGCCCGGTCGGATTAGAGAACCTGGCTTTTGCCTACTCCATTGAGGAAGTAAAACGGCACGGCGAATTTCTGGAACAATTGCTTTCCCCCATCAATGGGTTCATCATTTTAGACCTGCACAACCTGTATTGCCAACTCCACAATTTCGACCTGGAATTTGCAGATCTGATTCAGCTTTACCCGCTCGACCGGGTTCGGGAAATTCACATTTCCGGGGGCAGTTGGGAAGACTCGCCCCTGCGTCCGGGCAAACCGGTTCGCCGCGACACACATGATGATTCGGTGCCGCAGGAGGTTTTTCAGCTGCTGGAACAAACCATTCCGCTTTGTCCCAACTTAAAATTCGCGGTACTGGAGCAATTGGGTACCGGCCTCGGCACCGAAGCGAGCCGGGTTGCTTTTCAACAAGATTTTGATGCCATGTCCGGCATCCTTCAGCAAAGCCGGGATGATTCGGGGCATCCCGCCAACGCATTTTTTCCCCAGACGCGGCCCGATACCAGCCAGCCTCCAATAGAGAGCAATGAACTGGAGCAGCAGCAGCAGGAATTGTCTCAAATTCTGGAAACCGCAACCGATTACGAAGCAGCAAAAAACCGGTTGGCTACTTCCCGCCTTGCCCATTCTGCCTGGAATATTGAGTCCTGGGAACCGGCCATGTTGGAAACGGCCATGCGCATTTCACAAAAGTGGAAACATGGGTTTCTGCAAACACAGCGATAAACAGGCATCTTCCGGAAAATAGGGCTACCTTTACCTCATGGAAATAGGTCAAACGCTGTCCAATCTGGGGATTCCGGCATTAAATACCATGCAGGAAACCGCCTTGCCCGCCATTCAAAACCATCCAAACGTCGTCTTGCTGGCGCCTACAGGGTCGGGGAAAACCCTGGCTTTTCTGTTGCCGGTTTTGAGCCAGCTAAAAGCCGACAAACCTGGCGTTCAATGCCTGATCTTGTCGCCTACCCGGGAATTGGCCATACAAATTGAGCGGGTGTGGCAGAAAATGTCTACCGGATTCAAGGTCAATGCCTGTTACGGCGGCCACCCGATGCAAACGGAAATTCAGAACCTGAGCCAGCCTCCTGCTTTGCTGATTGGCACTCCGGGCAGGATTGCAGACCATATTTACCGGAAAACGGTTGACTTAAAAGGGGTCAGGATCCTTGTGCTCGATGAGTTTGACAAATCCCTGTCCATGGGCTTTCAGGAGCAAATGACGGAGATCATCAAAAAACTGCGCCGCCTGGAAAAACGCGTCCTGGTATCGGCGACCAATAAGCTGAACATTCCGGCATTCACGGGAATCACCCAACCGGAAGTCCTGGATTTTTATCAGGAGCCCGAAAAATCGAACGATGGTTTGGTGATTCATAGCGTCGTGTCTCCTGCAAAAGATAAAGAATTGACGCTCTTCAGGTTGCTTTGCTTTTTGGAAAACGAATCTACCCTGATTTTTTGCAATCAACGCGACACCACCGAAAATGTCCGGGAATTTCTGGAAGGTATGGGCATCTCCTGTGCCAGTTTTCACGGCGGTATGGAGCAGCCGGAACGGGAAAAAATTCTGATTCAATTTCGGAATGGAAGCATCCTTTTTCTCGTGGCTTCCGATCTCGCAGCGAGGGGTTTGGATATCCCGGAAGTAAAAAACGTCATCCATTTTGACCTTCCTTTTAAACACGAGGATTTTTTGCACCGCAATGGCCGCACTGCCCGCATGAATGCAGGCGGGGCAGCTTATCTGTTAATCTACCAGGGAGCGCCAATGCCTGCCTACATGGAAGGAACGCCGCCGCCGCTCGAACTCCCCGACAAAGAGACCTTGCCTGCGCCTTCTCCGTGGATCACCGTTTACATCAGCGGGGGCAAAAAAGACAAAATCAGCAAAACAGACATCGTCGGATTCTTTTCCAACAAAGGCAAGCTGGATAAAAACGATATTGGAAAAATTGAGGTGATGGACTACATGTCTTTTGCCGCAGTCAAAAAAAATATTGCCGGGCGTTTGCTGAAAGCCGTCAATTCAGAAAAAATGAAAGGGAAAAAATACAAGATCGAAGTGGCGAAATAAATAAACGCTGTCTCAGTTTCGTAAATTGACTTTTTAAAAACAATGTTTAAAAAATTGAAATTCAAAAAAATATCATGGAAGTAAAAGACAGCAATGGCGACCTGCTCAACGACGGAGACGCGGTACTGCTCATCAAAGACCTGAAAGTGCAAGGCACAAGCACAACGTTGAAAAGGGGCACAAAAATCAAAAACATCCGGCTGACGGATGATGAGGAAGAAGTAGGCTGCAAAGTTAACGGGCTCCAGGTCCTCCTTAAAGCTTGTTTTTTGAATAAAGTGACCATATAACCCGGATAAGCGCTAAGCGTTTTTATCTTTACCAAATGAAATAACAAGGCGGGCCTCCCGTGTTATTTGTGCGTCAAGCAACACAAACCATACACAAATCAATCACTCATGGCAAAAGGGTTCCTCATTGATATGGACGGGGTCATTTACAGCGGTAATACCCTCATTCCTGGTGCAGACACCTTTATTTCCGAATTGAAAAAGCGGGACGTTCCTTTTCTGTTTTTAACCAACAACAGCCAGCGTACGCCACGAGACGTCATCAACAAACTGGCCGGTCTTGGTATCAAAGCAGAAGAGCAGGATGTATTTACCAGTGCCATGGCAACTGGTTGGTTCCTTGCACGGCAAAAGCCACACGGAGCTGCTTACGTGCTCGGTGAAGGTGGGTTATTGTCGAGTTTGCACGAAAATGGGTACTCGCTCGTTTCCCAGGATCCGGATTTCGTGGTGGTGGGGGAAGGCCGCAATTTTACACTGGAAATGGTCAGCCATGCGGTGGAAATGGTCCTGGATGGCGCAAAATTGGTTGCCACAAACCTGGATCCTTCTCCCAAAAAAAAGGGATGGGCGAATCTCGGTATCAAGGCCGTAGTAGCCATGATTGAGGAAGCCACGGGCGTCAAGGCATTTTCTGTGGGCAAACCCAGCCCGGTTATGATGCGGGTCGCCCGCAAAAAGCTGGGACTTGAATCAGCCGAAACCACAATGATTGGCGACACCATGGATACGGATATTCTGGGCGGCATTCAGGTAGGGTACCGCACCATCCTGACCCTGTCCGGCGTTTCCAAAAAAGAAAACCTGAAACGGTATGCTTTCAGCCCCGATTTGATTCTCAATACAGTCGGAGAGCTGGATCTGGACCAGTGGCTGGCAACCTGAGCCATATCCGGCCCCCTGATCGGTTTTTGTTTTTTTTGACTGGCTTATGCCGAAAAAACAATCTGACATGCGCCATTGCCTGCTTTTTCTGCTTTTTGCTTTTTGTATGTTGCCTGGCCTTGCAGCCCAAACCGGTGAAAAAACGCTGGAGAAAATGCACCGCAAGTATGCAGGCAAATGGTGCAATACGCTCACTTTTGTGCAGCGTACCGAAAGCTACCAGCACGACAGCCTGACCAAAACCAGCACCTGGTATGAAACCATCGCCTATCCGGATCAATTTCGCATTGACATAGACGATCCGGCCAATGGCAATGCAACACTTTTCCGGAATGATTCGATTTATGTTTTCCGGAAAGGCAGCCTCACCAGAAAAGACTACCGCGTCAACGACCTCATTTTTCTGCTGGGCGGGCTGTATTTTCATCCTTTGGAAAAGGCCAAAACCCTGATGGCAACCTTGGGTTTCGACCTCAGCAAAGGATACGAAACGACATGGAAAGGCAAAGCTGTTTATGTCATCGGCGCAGTTGCCGGAGATGAAACAGCTAACCAATTGTGGATTGAAAAAAAGCGCATGATTTTGGTGCGCATGATCCGCCATCAAAACGGCCAGAAAGAAGAAGCTGTGTTTGAAAACCATATCCGCACCGGAAAGGGCTGGACAGAGACCAAAATTTCGTTTTATCTTGACAACAAATTATTCCAGTTGGAATACTACAACGATGTGAAAGCCAATGTACCAATCACAGAAGGGCACTTTGATCCGGCGCAGTTTGGGAAGGTAAATCACTGGAAAAAGCCTAAGCGTTGACATGGTCCGGACGACATCCGGGAAGCTCTCTGGTTAGAAAAAGCTGTAGTAAGTTATACATCTAATTTAAACTGCGCTTTGTACAATACATCAACAACTGGTTTGTTTTGATCTATTAGAACATACTCTTTGAAAGAAGGAAGAGAGCTGTATTATGGCAACAATGCTGCCATGATCAAACTCGTTCTTGGCATCTGATTGATTTTCAAATACTAAGAATTCTTCTAAGGTGAAGACTTTTAGCTTTTTTCAGCCATGGGTTTCAGTTTCAACAATTGATCTGCTTGAAAATAAGGAATTTCCAGCAATCACTAATTAGATAAGAGATAGAAAGATGAACGAAGGATCATAATATCATTTCAACTTCCAAGAGCTTCCAGCCGTGAAATCCAAGCATCGAAATGCGGGCAAGCCCGACGCATCGGTTCAATTCCAATTTCTTGTGCGATCAAAGATCCCCATACAGGTTTGTTATCCTCGTATTCAGGATAGTATTTGATTATCCTTTTTGAAGGAGCACTATGTTGTCCCTGATTTACATCCTCAGGTGCCAGATTCCTTATGTCTCCGTTGAGCAATTCTAAGGAATTGGCAGGATAATGGTCAGCAAAGGCATCATGAATTCTGGAGGTGTCCGTCAAAAGCAATGCTTCGTATTCATGCAACTGTACATAAGGAATGAACCGGGGAAATTCTGGAAATTCATTCAACAAGCGAGCTTCAAGAAATAAAACCTTATGTAAACCGTCAGGCTGGCCTTCGAAGCCATTAACCCATTCCGGCTTTTGCAGGTAAGGAAATGCATACAAATCAACCATCGTAGTGACCCAGCAATCAGATTGATCTTGTGATTCAAGCAGCCACAGTTTAATATCTTTTATCAAATGATCTACTTTATCCAAACCACCCCTGTAGACCTTGTTTTTCCGCCTGTCCCTACGGGTAGTCACGCTATGGGAATCTACAAAAACGTCTTTCTCTGCTAAATAAGGCTTTAGCACATCGTCTACAAAATTTTTTTCTGTAGGCCCTTCTGTTATGACATGCACCCTAGCCATCAGGGTTGCCCTCCAATGACATTTTTTTCCCAAAGTTCACTAAGGGAATATTCTTCCAGCCACCTTTCGAGGTCGACGCTTGACAAATGTTTGAATACAGAAGCTCTTTCCTTGCGTTCTACAACAACGATATCTTCCGGCTCAAACATATCTACCAATGCAGGTGATTGGGTCGATATAAACAATTGGCAATGCCTGGAAGCGGTTTTGATCATACCCGCTATGGATTCGATGGCTGCGGGGTGCAACCCCAGCTCAGGTTCATCGATAAACATTACTGCTGGTAACGATTGTGGGGGCTGTGCCAATAAAGCAACCAATGCGACATAGCGAAGCATACCATCGGATGCTTGGGAGGCATCAAATATTTTCGGAGAACCGTGTTCTTTCCATTTCAGGAGCACAGATCCTCGTTCATCCTCCAGAACAAAATCATCAAAAAAAGGCAGCGACAGGCGTAAAAATTTTACTATGCGCTTGTAATCTGAAGGAGATTCTTCGTAAAGTCGAAAAATAAAACTGCCAAGATTATTACCATTTTCTTTCAACCATTTTCCGTCATTAGTCGCCCATCGGTTGCGAATCGGTGCCTTTGGAGATGTGTTGTGAAACTGGTACACCACCACTTTCCGTAAGAGGTTAAAAATAGCTCTAACAGTAGAGTTATTCGCACTGTGTTCATACATTTTTGACTCTTTGTGCCCAGCACCAAAAGAAATCCATCGCGGGCTCAGACCACTTATAGCTTTGTTAGAAAAACGCACTCTTTCATCTGCAAAAAACAAAATATCTCCGGAGCCGTGTACTAATCTGGAAACGTATTCATTAAGCCCAGAATCTGTTTCTAATACAAGGTGGGCGTCAATTTCTCGGGTAATTTCAGATCCATCAAATAACAAAGCCGAAGCATAGCCAGCATCAGCAATAAAATTCTGAAACTGGTCTGTTGAACTAACACACCAAGAAAGCATTCTGAAAAAACTGATGAAATTGGATTTCCCTGCGCCATTCGAGCCAATCATAATATTAATCTGTCCTGGCTTGAATTCCTCAAGGTTTTGGATACTCTTGAATCCTTTTATAGTTAGAGAATTGATTTTGACCATACTGGGTTTTGATTAAGCGCTGATATGTTGGTGTTTTCAACTGGAGGTGTAACAATAATTGTAATGTTTTTCATAAAATTCGATTCTCTTCGGTTCAAAAAATCGACGCATCTTTTCTCCGCCTTTCCAATTCCTGATGAATCATCTTATCCAGATAAGGCGCGTCTTTAAGGGTAGGATATTTTCTGGTCAGAAAAACGGCGGCACCAATGAGCAGCAGCAAGGTCATCGGGATGCCGAAAAAAACGCCATAGAGGAGAGATTTCCATTTCAAGGTACCGAAAAGCACTATAGCAGGCACCACAAACAACAACAGGATGCCCGGCAGCAGGCGGTCGCGCAGGCGCAGGACATACCGTGATTGCTCGTTCAGCTTTCGCAGCATTCCATGCAGCTCGTGTGTTGTAAAATGCTGAGGGCCAAATTCCAGCACCATGCGCAAATCATCGTTTGCCTCCAACTCAATGCGTTGCAGGCATTCTTCAACCCCCCCTTTGCGCTTCGCCGTGTTGCGCTTTTTCAGGATGAACATGGCTTTGATTGTTTTCGTAATTCTCTTCAGGCCCTCGAACCCAGCCCATCGTCGCTTGAATGATCTCTAAAAATACGACGATCCGGCATACGAAGGCAACTAAATCAACGTGTTTTAACAAAAAAATGTTGGATCATACGCTGAATTACGGTTAACCAGCAAAAAAGTTGCCTTCTACCCCTGCTCCGAATGCTAAGTCAGCGAGATCAGTTACGGCCTGATTGCAGCCATTCCAAAAATTTTATGCACCCCACATACCACCAATAAAAATTATGTTTACTTTTACTGTTACATAATCCTATTGTAAGTTTTTATAAAGTCCTTATCCATGAACATGAACAGAAATCCGAAACACGAAGGTAGCGGCATGGGCCGGTCATTGCAACAACATTCCAATCCCGAGCCACCATAAGTACGCTAA
>JABWAJ010000213.1 GCA_013361075.1 Saprospiraceae bacterium
ATGAGTCATCCCGAATTTTGGTTAAAAAAGACCTCGGAGAGGTCATCTGTTTGTAGAAAATAATCGAAACGGAATTTTTCGACCTCGGAGAGGTCGCACATGGCCGCCATGATGTCAAACGGTTCCTGAGCTTGTCGAAGGATCGCCGTCGCCTGTGCGACCTCTATGAGGTTGCTTCACCTTTGGATGATCTACAAATGATTGACTTCACCGAAGCCTAAATCCGGATTTGAAAAAATTCGGGATGGCTCATGTTTATTGTACACTATACAATTACACAACCCCACCCTTCAGGCATGCAAAAACACGGATCCGGCCATTTCCATCGAACGTGCCAGAGCGTCCGGGTCAATGCCCGTAGGTTGGTTTTCTTCCTGGAAATAAAAGATCATATTTTCGGTAGGCATGTTGCCGGTGAGATCGTCTTTAGCCATTGGGCAGCCGCCATAACCCTTGAGTGCTCCGTCGAAACGCCGGCAGCCGTTTTTCCACGCCGCCACGATTTTTTCTTTCCAGGCATGGGGTAGCGTGTGAAAATGCGCACCGAATTCAATATCCGGGTAGTGCGGAATGAGATTGGCAAACAGGTAACTGATGTTTTCCGGGTTGGCGACGCCAATCGTATCGGAAAGTTGAAAAATCCGAATGCCCATATCAACCAGCAAGTCTACCCATTTTTGAACGATTTCTACATTCCAGGGGTCTCCGTAAGGATTTCCGAAGCCCATCGAAATGTAGAGAACGACAGTTTTGTTGTGTTTCAGGCAAATATCCTGAATGGCCCGCACCCGTTCCACTGACTCTTCAATGGTGGCATTGGTATTGCGCAACTGAAAAGTTTCAGAAATGGAAAACGGGTAGCCGAGGTAGGCAATTTCTTCGAATTGGGCAGCATCGGCAGCACCGCGTTCGTTTGCAATAATGGCTAAAAGCTTGGAATTCGTTGCACTCAGGTCCAGCTGTCCCAAAACTGCCGCTGTATCCTGCATTTGCGGAATGGCTTTAGGGGACACAAAGCTGCCGAAATCGAGGGTATCGAACCCCACTTTCAGCAATTGGTTGATGTAAGCCGCTTTGACTTCCGTAGGAATGAATGTTTTGATGCCCTGCATGGCATCACGTGGGCATTCTATCAGCTTGATCATAAATGAGTACCGATTTGGGTGCAGGCTTTCAAGCAGCCGGATATGGGCAAAAATAGGCCTTTTTGGATACTTTCTACGGCTTTGTTTTATTGGCTTTTCGCAAAAAGGATGCGCCGAAAACCTGAAAGCCACTAACTTTGCAGGTGGTTCCACTGTTCAAACCATTGCGCGATCTCTGCGTTTTACCGTAAAATGATTTTCCTATGACACAGAATAAAGGCATAACCGCTCTGATTGGGTTCGTACTGGTCGGCCTTGGTTTTTTATCTATCATTCTGAGCATGATTGGCCTGAAGTTTTCCTTCCTGACGTGGATTGACGCCCCTGGCAGTTTGTTTGGATTCATCGTCAAGGTAGTCATGATCCTGGCCGGTTTTGTCATCATCTACCTCTCACTGAGCAATAACAATGAGGAAGATGAAGACTAGTCCGAAACCAGTTCGTGCAGCGATTTAAACGTCCAGTCCAACGTCTTTTTCCTGCGGTGGTAATTCAGAATCAACACCTGATCCGGAGTAAATGAAGTCACATAATCGGGCAAATAGCGCACTTCGACACTGTTGTTGATTCCCGATCCCAGCATCCGGATGCCTTCCGGGGTTTCCTGGTCGAATGATTTGGCGCGCATGCCCAGATCCCCTCCCACCATCACCACCTGAACTCCGCGCCGCTGCACTGCAGTCAGCCACGGGTACACCAGTTTTGTAAGGTCGGATGTAGAATCGCAGGTAGCCCGGATGGGAATTGCAGTGCCGTTAAAGGCATTGGCCGGATTGCCAGGCGCATCTGTTTTGTATTCATTGAATAAGGCATGGTGATGAAGAATCACCAGATGCGAAGCTTTTCGGATGGTGTCTGTTACCGCCTTAATCAGGGCAATCTGCGTTGCTTTGGCTTCACAATCCAATTGCTGGGGCGGTGAGGGGTAATACCAGAATAAATTGGTATTCAGCACCAGCAGGCAAAAGCCATCCTGCCAGCTTACATAAAAATCCGGTTTGCCTGTATGCGCCAGGATTTGGTCTGTATTCCCGAAAAGTACATCGTGGTTGCCCCATGCCCAATGGGTTTGGTCAGAATGCAGGTCAAACAGGGTATCTAAATAATCGAGGGTAGCAGGCAATTTTGTGGTCTGCCCGCAAACATCACCACCTAGCCATATCTGGTTGTATTCCGACAAATCCAGTGCTTCGACGCGGGGATCTACCCGGTCGCCTGCCCGCCAGTTGTAAGGATGCCCGAGAAAAAGGATGCGTTGCAGCCCTTGTTCCTCACAGCCTGGAAATATGAATCCGGCTGCAATAATAAAGAAGGGATAAAAAAAATAGCGGTTCATATTCTGGAAATTGCGCCGCAAACCTAAGGCAAATTTTGCATTGGTGATTGTGCATTGTAATTGTATCTTTGTATAAGGGTACACTTAAAAAAGTACTTATTATGTCAGTTCAGGCTTCGAAAAGATTGATCACCGTTTCAGATTACCACAAAATGGGTGAAGCGGGCATCCTTCCAGAAAGAAGGATTGAGTTAATTAACGGAGAAATCATTGAAATGAGTCCGATAGGTAGCCGCAATGCCGCAATGGTAGATAAAATCAGTAATCTATTTACTCACCTGCTTTTCAGGAAAGCTATTGTGCGCGTGCAAAACCCCATCGGTATTAATCACATTACTGAACCGGAGCCTGACATCGCAATTCTGAAATATCGATCCGATTTTTATAAAAACGATCACCCCCAACCTGAAGATGTTTTGTTGGTGATTGAAATATCCGAAACCACGCTCACTTACGACAGAGATGTTAAGCTTCCGCTTTATGCCGATGCAAAGATCGGCGAATATTGGCTTGTCAATTTGAAGAAAGAACAAATTGAAGTACATACTGAGCCAGTGGGCAATGATTACCAGTCAAGAAAATTAGTGAACAAAAACGGCCATCTGATTTTACCTGTTACTGGTGAGGTAGTATCTGCTCAAGACTTGTTTTGAAGGTTAAGTTTTTCAAAACCCTGGAGGCTCTTCCATCCTATTATTCTTGTTTGAAAGCAAATTCCAGGGACCGGTACTGTGTCTTTTTTATCTACAACGCCAACTGATATGAACCAATGGCATCTGCTGCCGTTTGGTCCGTCTAAAACCACCATCAGATCATGGATTTTGGTATAAGCAATTGTTTTTAAAATTTCTTTGAATTCCCCTGGAGTCCGCCGGTATGAATGACCATGATGCTGCTGCCCGGAGCAAAATACCCATTTCGAATCAGGTCAAATAGTCCATAAAACAGCTTGGCAGTATAAACCTGATCCAGTGGAATACCATATTCCCGATAAAAAGTCTTCATAAAAACAAACAATTCCGGTGTGGTTTTGGCGTACCCGCCAAAATGGTATTGCTCCTGGATTTCCCAGTTATCAGAGGGGGCTACTCCATAATCCAGGAGTAGCTGTATGACCGCATCGCGCATAAAACCGCCTTTAAGTACGGAAAAACCTATTGCCTTCGCTGTATTGTTCAGCCCGGTGATGATCCCGGCCAGGGTACCTCCTGTACCACAGGCCACGCAATAATAATGGGGTAAATTTCCGGCACATTGCTCAAATACTTCCTCCACCATATCCCGGCAGCCATCCAGTGCAAGCCGGTTGGTGCCGCCTTCCGGCAATACATAACAATCACCATACTGTTCCAGCAAAGCGGCGATCCAGTCGGGGTTGTTTTTGCGTTGAAATTCGCTGCGGCTGGTGTAGTGCAGGTGCATACCCCGGGCAGCCGCCTGTTGGAGGGTCGGACTGGGGGAAGCCGGAGCTTCACCGCGAATGACGCCAATGGTTTCAAAGCCAAAAGATTGCCCTGCTTCAGCTACTGCCGAAATGTGGTTGGAAAAAGCCCCGCCGAAAGTGAGCAGCCGGTTTTGTCCCCGCAACCGCGCTTCCAGAAGGTTGTATTTCATTTTCCGCCATTTGTTGCCACAGAACCCCCCGTTTTCTGATAAAGAGAGCAGGTCATCCCGTTTGACCAGCAAGCGGATGCCTTTTTCAGCGAAGAGCGGGGCGTGCAATTCCTGCACCGGACTTGGCGGATGGTTGAGTAGCCGGATCAACTTACATCCTCAATTTCAACGATCTGGTCATTTTCAAAACGAAAACAACTCCTGCCTTTTATGGCAATCTTATCTCCCTGCTTCATCCCGTTGGGGAAATCAATAGCCAGAACAGCCTGATAGTCAATGGCAACTTCAATAACCTGGCTTTCCGGAAATTGAATATCGGCAATTGTTTGTTTTCGCTCGGTAAAATATCCCGCAGCCAGCCGGGCCTGTTCTGCAAAAGCTATTTTGCCCCGGGTTTCCAGATTTACTTCACCATTTGAAATGTTCCTGAAGACGACCTCGTCGTGTAAATGCACCAACATCCCTTCCAAGTCGAATGCATTATAAGCCAGGATATAGCTTTTAACGGCCGCTTGCTGCTGCTCATTTCCATCCATAACTTCAGAGTTTATTCACCATCTTCAGGATTTTATCCCGGTCGCTTTCCAGGTCATACGCGGTGCCATTCACCACTACATAGCGGGTTTGGCCATCTTTTTGAATGTACAGGCTTGGGTTGCCGCTCATGCGCACATTGTTATTTTCTTTCCCTTTGCCGGCTTCGATCAATCGAAATGGAAGAGCTGCAAACCGGGCTTTTGACGAAAGTCCCGAGACAAAAATGTCGGTGTAACCTTCCCGCAACAACTGAATAGGGTCAAGGCTTGCCAGTTCCGAAGCGGATTTGAGGGTTGTTGCATATGTTTTCCCGGGGAAAGCCTGCATTCCCTGCGCGTCAATTGATTGATACGCATGGAAAATAGAAAGGTCGCCAATATCGGCAATCTGGCCCCGGTAGTAAAAGTCTCTGTTGCCGTTGTAGCTGATTTCTTCATTCCGGAAACCAATGTCAACAGTATATAACTCCCCTTTGAAATCAATTTCTACTTCGCGGACAAGCAGGTCAAAAAACTCATTGCTGCCATTAAACGGGATAGATTCGTAAACTTCTTTGCTTACTGCCTTATAAGACTGGTCGGCAATGGCATCCAATGCGGAAAGCAGTACCATAAAATGAAGGCGGCGAATCTCTTGTTTATCGGGATCTTCGGCCAATCCCCCGCATTCAATCAGGATGGTACTGGTGCCCCATTTCTGAATGTTGTCGCCGAAAGCACGGGGTTCAAAGGAATCGCTGTAGCGCCCTACCTGGCCCGGAATGTATTCCTGGAGGATGTTGTTCATTACGCCGATGAGGTGCATGGCATTGCCGCGCACCACATTGATTTCTTTAGCGTAGTTGTATGCCGGGGCCAGGAACGAAAACGTGGCTGTTTTTCCTTTGCCTGCGCTGTAATAACGGTTTTGATCGTGTAAATTGAATCCCCAGTCAGCTTTCAACTCATCCCGAACGCGCTTGAGCAATTGGGCTTCAGGCGTTTGCAGACGTGCGGCGTCGCGATTGAGGTCAATGTCGATCGCATTGCGGCGCTTGAAACGCTCTGCACCATCCGGATTCAAAAGCGGGATAAACGTCAGCGTCAGCTCCTTCATCAGCCGTTCCCGCAAAGGGTTGAACTGATCATCGCGCATCATAAAATTAAAAAGATCCATAATGGCCATGGTAGCTGAAGCTTCGTCGCCGTGCATTTGCGACCACAACAATACCTGTACAGGGCCGGTTCCGATTTGTACCTTGTAAATATCACGGCCTTCCATTGACTTCCCTGCTTTTTCTGTACGGAAAGGTGCGGGTAATTTTTGCAACAGGGGCACAATGTCTGCATGTTTGAACCGGCGGCCTTTAATGGTCGATTCTCTGTACAGGTTGTACTTTTCGTAAAGCTGGCGATGCAAATTGACGGTTAGTGCCGATTTGGAAACCGGGGCTGCGGGTTTTGGATTGGTCTGAGAATGCGAGTTTTCGCAAGCTACGATGGTAACAAAGCATAGCACAAAAAACAAATGACGCATGGCAATGATTTTAGAGCGACAAAAGTGAGATTGCTTAGATGTGTTTCAATTCATCAGGCAGATTGTAAAAAGTTGGATGGCGATAAACTTTGTCATTGGCCGGATCAAAGAGCGACTCACTTTCATCGGGATTGGATGCAGTAATGTGCGCTGATTCTACCACCCAGATGCTGATTCCTTCGTTGCGCCGGGTGTACACATCGCGGGCATTTTCGACGGCCATTTGAGCATCAGCAGCATGCAGGCTGCCGACGTGTTTATGACTCAGACCGCTTTTGCTGCGGATGAAAACTTCCCATAACGGCCAGTTTTTTTTGTGCATGTTTATTTCTGTTGTTTTATCAGTGTCTGTCTTTAGCGTTCGAGAGTAAGGCATATTTTACCCCAAAAACGGGAGTTTACTGGCGTAAATGACCGATTTTGGGAAAAAAATATTACGCGGCTATCGGACTATAAAAACAGACATTAATTAGCCTCTTTAAGGGATTGTATGATCGCACGAACTTCCTCCAAGGAGAGGTCCGTTAGTGTTGCAAGCAGGTCCTCTGATATTCCATTTTTCAGGCCATTGGCAATGATGTGTCGTTTGGCCAATTGAATGCCGCCTTCAAGTCCTTCCTGGCGGCCTTCCTGGCGGCCTTTCTCAAGACCTTTCTCAAGACCTTTCTCAAGACCTTTCTCAAGACCTTCTTTTAATCCCACTTCTTTGACTTCAGCTAAAATTGCTTCTTCGATGCCCATGGACTTCCTATTTTTATAAATCAAATCCAATTCCTTTTCAAATTTAACGGAATTTTCCAACTCTGCAAAATGGACGTAATACCGGATAAAGTTCGATAATTTTCTAACCGTATTGGTATCATACCCCCTTTCTACCAAACGCCGAACAATGGACAATTTCATATTCATGATTACATCGTCCTTTACAGAACGACGAAGGCCCATTCTGGCAGCTTCCAATACAATGGCAAAAACATTATCACTCGCAGCTAATTCTTCCGGGGAATGGTCAGGCAATGCAAAAGCGTTAAACCGATAAATAATTTCTGTACCCCAAAATTCGTAGCGATATTCGTTTACATGAAATTTCTTTTGACTATCCGTGTAAATTGCCAAAGCTGTGATTGGTCGTTCATAACGATCCTGAATCCGATAGGCACTTTGGAACATGCGTTTAGCAAAAACAGGGTCGGGATAGCCCTGAACTTCTACATGGAAAAGGAACCAATGCTCCTCTCCACTTTTATGCCAGGCTTTGATCAATTTATCGGCACGCCGCAATTGAGCGTCGGACGTCGGGAGCAATTGCTCCAATTCTTTGTCCAAAAATTCAAAGCCTCGATCAAAATCAATCAATGCTGCATTTTCAGGAAAAAAGAAACGCAACATGTCGTCTATAAAGTCTTCAATAATGCCTTTCCAAAGCGTATCGCGACCAACCATAAGTTGTTGATTTTTGGGGAAGTACCAATTATCTCATCAGGCAACCTGAACTTCTTTTTTCAATTCATTCTCCCGTGCACTTCGCTTTTCCGCATAGGCCATTGCTGCTTCCCGTACCCAGGCGCCCGCCTCATGTGCTTTCACCCTTGCCTGCAGGCGCTGCCGGTTGCAGGGGCCATTGCCCTTCACTACGGCCCAGAATTCATCCCAGTTGATGGTGCCGAAATCGTATTGCCCTTTTTCTTCGTTCCATTTCAAATCCGGATCGGGGATCGTGAGGCCCAGAAACTCCGCTTGTGGTGCCGTAGCATCCACAAAACGCTGGCGCAGTTCGTCATTCGTCAGGCGCTTAATCTTCCATTTCATGGACTGCTCCGTATGCTGAGAATCTTTGTCATTCGGCCCGAACATCATCAACGAAGGCCACCACCAACGATTGATGGCATCTTGCGCCATCGCTTTTTGTTCGGGTGTGCCTAGCGCGTATTGAATCACCATCTCCTTGCCTTGTTTGTGGTGAAAGCTCTCCTCGGCACAAATGCGAACCATTGCCCGCGAATAGGGGCCATAGGAGCAGCGCGCCAACATGGTCTGGTTTTTGATGGCGGCTCCGTCCACCAGCCAACCAATCACACCAATGTCTGCCCAGTTGAGGGTAGGGTAATTAAAAACGCTGGAGTATTTTGCTTTGCCTGTCAACAGGGCTTCCACCATCTCTTCGCGGGTAGCTCCTAACGTTTCGGCGGCGTGGTAGAGGTATTGGCCGTGTCCGCCTTCGTCTTGCACTTTTGCCAGCAAAATCATTTTGCGGCGCAGGTTGGGGGCGCGGGTGATCCAGGCTCCTTCGGGCAACATGCCTACAATTTCGCTGTGGGCGTGTTGGCTGATCATGCGAATGAGTTGGCGGCGGTATTCGTCGGGCATCCAGTCGCCAGGTTCAATTTTTTCGCCCTGGGCAATGCGAGTTTCAAATGCGGTCAATTTTTGGGAATCAGTGGGGTTTTGTTCCATCAAATGATCTCCTTAAGGAAATAACGGCCGTAATTATACCAGGAATTCATGTTTTATCGGAATTTTAAGATCGAAGTAAAAACAACCTCCTACTGAAACGTAAAACGTGAAGCGTGCCCCAGAACTATCACGTTTCACGCTTCACGTTTCAC
>JABWAJ010000214.1 GCA_013361075.1 Saprospiraceae bacterium
AACATCGTTGTTTTCATGAACAAAGTTGATTTGGTTGACGACCCTGAAATGTTGGAACTGGTAGAGATGGAAGTTCGCGAATTGCTGAGCCAGTACAAATACGACGGCGACAATGCAGCGGTTATCCAGGGTTCTGCACTCAAAGCACTGGAAGGAACCCCTGAAGGCATCAAGGCAATTGAAGAATTGATGAATGCTGTTGATAAAGAGATTCCGACTCCGGAACGCGCAGTTGACAAAGACTTCCTGATGCCGATCGAAGACGTATTCACCATCACAGGTCGTGGAACGGTTGCTACCGGTCGTATCGAGCGTGGTGTGATCAACGTAGGCGATCCTGTTGAAATCATCGGGATGATGAAAGATGGCGAAAAGCCGCTGACTTCTACGATCACGGGTGTGGAAATGTTCCGCAAACTGCTTGAGCGTGGTGAAGCCGGTGACAACGCTGGTCTGCTGTTGCGCGGTATTGAAAAAGATGCCATCCGTCGTGGTATGATCATCTGCAAGCCGAAATCAGTTACGCCACACAAACACTTTAAGTGTGAAGTGTACGTACTGGGCAAAGACGAAGGTGGCCGTCACACGCCGTTCTTCAATGGCTACCGTCCGCAATTCTACTTCCGTACCACAGACGTTACGGGTGACGTAACGCTTCCGGCAGGTGTGGAAATGGTAATGCCTGGCGATAACCTGACACTGGAAGTGAAACTGCTGAACACCATTGCTATGGAAAAAGGTCTTCGTTTCGCTATCCGTGAAGGTGGCCGTACCGTAGGTGCAGGTCAGGTAACTGAGATTATAGCTTAATTGTATAAACGGGCTTGAGCTGCAATTTTTGTGTAGCTAAGTTCGGACTTGCGAAAAATTGAGCATCTTCCCCTTCAAGGAGGTGCTCGATTTTTCGCATAAACGGGCGTAGCTCAATTGGTAGAGCGACGGTCTCCAAAACCGTAGGCTGCGGGTTCAATTCCTGCCGCCCGTGCATCATAATTTTTATAAATTGCCCATAGGCAAGCGATGGAAAAAATTAAACTTTATCTACAGGAGAGTTACAATGAGTTGCTCCATAAAGTAACCTGGCCTACCTGGGCTAACTTACAAAGTAGCACAATCGTTGTACTGGTTGCTTCACTCATTCTTGCCCTGATCATTTTGGGCATGGACGCGATTGCCCAATTGTTTACCAACTTGATCTACCCTAAATAATTTACAGGGTTAACCCTTTATTAATTCGCCGAAGCGATGTCTGAAGAAAGCAGTAACAGGTGGTATTCCCTCCGGGTCATCAGTGGGAAAGAAAGAAAAATCAAAGAACGGATTGATCTGGAAATCCAGCGCTCCGGCTGGGAGGATTTTATCACACAGGTACTGGTGCCAACTGAAAAAGTATACAAGATTCGCAACGGCAAAAAAGTGATCTCTGAACGCAATATTCTGCCCGGCTACATTCTGGTAGAAGCAAACCCGGAGCGTTTTTCTCCGGAAATGGTTCAGGTCATTGCCAACATACCCAATGTCATTCATTTCCTGGGCAAAGAAACACCTACCCCGATGCGCACGGTTGAAGCCAACCGCCTGCTGGGCAAAGTAGATGAAAGCCAGGATTCTGGTGAAGCACTCATTGAACCATTCATTGTAGGCGAAACCGTCAAAATTATTGACGGGCCATTCAGCGAATTCATCGGCGACATCCAGGAAGTGAACGAAGAGAAAAAGAAACTGAAAGTTATCGTTAAGATATTTGGGCGCGGAACGGAAGTAGAGTTGAACTTCATGCAAGTTGAAAAGCAGTCTTAATTGCCGGGTTTTGTTCTCTGGCCGGTGTTTACCGCGCTATCGGTTCAGAGGAGCTTCCCTTAATCAGACAGAAAGACTGAGTAAATCGAATTTAAAATGGCTAAGGAAATAGAAACCTATGTCAAACTCCAGGTAAAGGGCGCAGCAGCAAACCCTTCTCCACCGATTGGCCCTGCATTGGGTTCCAAAGGTGTAAATATCATGGAGTTTTGCAAGCGCTTCAACGCGCTGACACAGGAGAAACCCGGCAAAATTTTGCCGGTGTTGATAACGGTGTACAAGGATAAGTCTTTTGACTTTGTAATCAAGACGCCACCGGCTTCCATCCAATTGCTGGAAGCTGCCAAAATCAAAGCTGGATCTAACGAGCCGAACCGCAAAAAAGTGGGCTCGGTAACCTGGGACCAGGTGCGCGCGATTGCAGAAGACAAAATGCCCGACCTCAATGCGTTCACGATTGAATCTGCTATGAAAATGGTAGCTGGAACGGCGCGCAGCATGGGGGTTACGATCTCCGGAACACCGCCCTGGGGCAACCCGGAGGAAGAAAATTAATTAACCAGGAAGGGAGTTCACCTTCAATGCAGGGCTTGCCCCGGTTCAGGTGGATGCTATTACCTCACAATGTTGAATTATGTCAAAGAAAGTTGCAAAAAAGCGGAAAGCTGTCGACGCCAAAGTTGATGCGCAGAAGCTGCACACCATGAAGGAAGCGATGACATTGGTTCGTGATGTAAACACGGCTAAATTCGATGCTTCTGTTGATGTCCATGTTCGCTTAGGCGTTGATCCGCGAAAGCCGGATCAGGCACTTCGCGGCACGGCAAACCTTCCACATGGTACCGGTAAAACCAAAACGGTTCTGGTACTCTGCACACCGGATAAAGAAGAAGAGGCCAAAGCAGCTGGCGCCGACTATGTCGGTCTTGATGAGTTCATTGATAAGATCGCTGCTGGCTGGACCGATGTTGATGTCGTTATCGCAATGCCGCAGGTCATGGCAAAAGTCGGTAAGATTGGTCGTACCCTCGGCCCAAGAGGCCTGATGCCGAACCCCAAAACAGGAACGGTAACACAGGACGTTGGGGCCGCTGTAGCCGATGTCAAATCCGGTAAAATCGCTTTCCGCGTCGACAAATTCGGGATCATCCATGCTTCTGTAGGCCGCGTGTCTTTTACACCGGAACAATTGCAGGACAATGCGATGGAATTGCTGACGACGCTCCAGCGCATGAAGCCCTCCGCTGCGAAGGGCACGTATATGAAGTCTATCACGATTGCCAGCACCATGAGTCCCGGCATCAAGGTTGACACGAAAGAAATTAAATAAGCTTCAAATCTACCTATAAGATGACGAAGACTGAAAAATCAGTTAACATCGAGTTGTTGAAAGAGAAGTTTGGCGAAATGCCCTTCTTCTACCTGACCGACTCTTCTACGCTGACGGTACAGCAGGTAAACAAGTTGAGAAGACTTTGCTTTGAGGCCGGTATTGAGATGAAAGTCGTCAAAAATACCCTGGCCAGAAAAGCGATGGAGTCTTTTCCGGAAAGCAAGCGCTTCGAAAACCTCTACCCGGCATTGAAAGGCCAAACGGCAATCCTGTTTACGGACAAAGCCAGCCTGCCTGCTAAATTACTGAAAGACTTCAGAAAAGGTGGTGCCACCAAGCCTGAAATCAAAGCCGCATACATTGATACAGATGTATATTTCGGCGATGATCAGCTTGACGTGCTGGCCAATCTCAAGTCGAAAGAAGATCTGGTTGGCGAGATCATCGCCTTGTTGCAGTCTCCTGCGAAAACGGTCATCGGCTCACTCCAATCTGGAGGTACGACGATCATGGGACTGTTAAAGACGCTCGGAGATCGCGAGCAATAATTATTCATTTGGCTTCCAAGCTTTTACAAAAGCGCACGATATTTTTATCGTACACTACAAAATTAATTGACAATGGCAGATTTGAAAGCATTTGCTGAGCAGCTGGTAAACCTCACAGTTAAAGAGGTAAACGAACTGGCCGGAATTCTGGAGAATGATTACGGCATCAAGCCGGCAGCAGCTGCAGTAGCAGTAGCAGCTCCAGCTGGCGGCGGCGGCGAAGCGGCTCCTGTTGCAGAAAAAACTGAGTTTGATGTAACGCTGAAATCAGCTGGTGCATCTAAGCTCAACGTTGTAAAGGAAGTGAAAAACCTCCTGAATTTAGGATTGAAAGAAGCAAAAGATCTTGTTGACGGAGCTCCGGCACCGCTGAAACAAGGCGTATCTAAAGACGAAGCTGAGGCCATCAAAAAGGCACTCGAAGCTGCAGGTGCTGAAGTAGAGATCAAGTAATTGCTTTTTCCATTAATTCGTTGGGATGTTAAGGTTACCGAAACCTTCACTAACTTAACTTTTTCATTGAGGCTTAACGGATTGGCTTGCCAGCCCGTTAAGCCTATTGTTGTCTGTAATTGCATCGCAAGGTGCAATCAGCATAAATTGGCAGGGTTTGTTTTAAGGTTCAGTTGAACTTTTTGACTTCTCGCGTCATTATCTTGTTGTCCGATTCACCGGTAAGAAGCATTCGCAGTGCAGTGCGCATTGTGGAACTTGCCTCATAAAAAATTCTACCTTCAATGACAGCAAAAGGTATTGTGCAAACCACCGGGTCCAAAAGAGTAAAATTCGGCAAAATCAGGCTCTCTTCTGAATACCCCGATCTTCTCGAAATCCAGATTAAGTCCTTTCAGGAGTTTTTCCAGTTGGAAACTACCCCTGAAAACAGGATCAATGAAGGCCTCTACCGGGTATTTCAGGAAAACTTCCCCATCACGGACGCCAGAAATATTTTCGTGCTGGAATTCCTGGACTATTTCGTTGATCCACCCCGTTATTCCATCGAAGAATGTATGCAACGCGGCCTCACTTACAGCGTTCCGCTGAAAGCTAAGCTGCGCCTGTCCTGCAACGACGAGGAGCATATTGATTTTCAAACTATTGTGCAGGATGTTTTCCTCGGAAACATTCCCTACATGACTCCCAAAGGTACCTTCCTGATTAATGGTGCCGAACGGGTTATTGTTTCTCAGTTACACCGCTCACCAGGGGTGTTCTTCGGCCAAACTTTCCACCCCAATGGCACCGCGATCTATTCTGCCCGGGTTATTCCGTTCAAAGGCGCCTGGATGGAATTTGCGACCGACATCAACACGGTGATGCATGCTTACATCGACCGTAAAAAGAAATTTCCGGTAACCACCCTGCTTCGAGCCATTGGCTATGATACGGACAAAGCGATTCTGGACATCTTCGGCCTGGCCGATGAAATTCCTGTAACCCGCGAGGCGCTGGAAAATGCCATTGGCAGACGATTGGCGGCCAGGGTACTGCGTACCTGGACGGAAGACTTCGTAGATGAAGACACCGGTGAGGTAGTGACCATCGAACGGAACGAAATTATCCTTGAGCGCGATGTACTTGTAGAAGAAGACAATATCGATCTGATTCTTCAGTCGGATGCTCAAACAGTCATCCTGCAAAAAGAAGACATCGATCAGGATTATTCGATTATTTACAATACCCTGCAAAAAGACCCGTCCAGTTCTGAACTGGAAGCTGTCCAGTATATATACCGCCAATTGCGCGGAGCAGATCCACCCGATGAAGAAACAGCACGCGGGATCATTGAGAAATTATTCTTCTCGGATAAACGCTACAATCTTGGAGAAGTAGGTCGTTACAAGATCAACCGCAAACTGGGGCTCGACATCTCAGAAGAGGTTTTGGTTTTGACGAAGGAAGACATCATTGCCATCGTGACCTACCTCATCAGCCTGATGAATCAAAAGGCTGAAATCGATGATATTGACCACTTGAGCAACCGTCGCGTACGCACGGTGGGTGAGCAGTTGTACGCTCAATTTGGTGTAGGCCTTGCCCGTATGGCACGTACCATCCGCGAACGGATGAACGTTCGGGATAATGAGGTCTTTACCCCAATTGATTTGATCAACGCACGTACCCTCTCATCGGTCATCAACTCGTTCTTTGGTACGAGCCAGTTATCACAGTTCCTTGACCAAACCAACCCCTTGTCGGAAATTACGCACAAACGGCGTATTTCTGCACTTGGACCAGGTGGTTTGTCCCGTGAACGTGCCGGCTTCGAGGTACGTGACGTACACTACTCCCACTATGGCCGTTTGTGTACGATTGAAACGCCGGAAGGACCAAACATTGGTTTGATTTCGACACTCTGCGTACATGCCAAGATCAATAAGATGGGCTTCCTTGAAACGCCTTACCGCAAGGTGAATGCAGGGAAAGTGGACATTGTTTCCGGTGCGCAGTACCTTTCTGCAGAAGCGGAAGACAGTTTCCGGATTGCCCAGGCAAATGCAGAACTGAACGAGATTGGCGCTTTTGTCACCGATCGAATCAAGTGCCGTGAGCATGGCGATTTCCCGGTATTAGGACCGGACGAAATCGAATACATGGACGTGGCACCCAACCAGATTGTAGGGGTTTCGGCTTCCTTAATTCCATTTTTGGAAAACGACGACGCCAACCGCGCACTCATGGGCTCGAACATGCAGCGTCAGGCAGTACCATTGATCCGTCCGGGCGCTCCGATTGTGGGCACCGGCCTCGAAGATAAAGTGGCGCGCGACTCCCGGATGCTTATCAATGCTGAAGGCGATGGGGTTGTGGAATATGTGGATGCAACACAAATCCGCATTCGCTACGACCGTACGGAAGAAGAACAACTGGTTTCTTTTGAAGACAACCGGAAAACGTATTACCTGACCAAATTCCTCAGTACCAACCAGGGAACCTGCATCAACCTCAAACCGATTGTCCGCAAAGGCGACCGTGTGGAAAGGGGCTCTATCCTCTGCGATGGCTATGCAACCGACAAAGGCGAACTGGCTTTGGGGCAAAACCTGAAAGTGGCTTTCATGCCCTGGAAAGGATACAACTTTGAAGATGCCATCGTTATTTCTGAGCGCGTGGTGCGGGAAGACATCTTTACGTCGCTGCACATTGAGCACTTTGAAATGGACGTGCGCGATACAAAGCTGGGTGAGGAAGAATTGACGAACGACATCCCGAACGTAAGTGAAGAGGCTACTAAAGACCTCGACGAAAACGGGATCATTCGCATTGGTGCCTGGGTAAAAGAAGGCGATATCCTGATTGGTAAAATTACGCCGAAAGGGGAAACCGACCCAACTCCGGAAGAAAAACTGCTGCGGGCCATCTTCGGAGACAAAGCCGGGGATGTTAAAGATGCTTCTTTGAAAGCACCACCTTCCATTCAGGGCGTTATCATTGACAAGCAGATGTTTGGCCGTACCAAGAAGGATAAAATCCAGAAAGTACAGGAAAAAGATCAGCTGACGCGTCTTGATGACCAGCATGCAGTTGCCGTTAACCAGCTTCAGACCGTATTGATTGATAAATTGCTGACATTGCTGAAAGGCAAATCTTCGCAGGGTGTAAAAAGCATCTACGGGGACTCAGTTGTGCCAAAGGGAACCAAATTTACGCAGGACTTGCTCCGCGAAATTGATTACACCACGGTAGATTACAGCAACTGGTCAGACGATTCCAAAATCAACGAACTGATTGCCAAGCTGCTGCACAACTACAGCATCAAATACAACGAGGAAGTTGGTCGTTACAAACGCGAGAAGTTCAACATCAGTATTGGGGATGAATTGCCTGCCGGCGTACTTAAACTGGCAAAAGTTTACCTTGCCAAGAAGCGCAAGCTGAAAGTCGGGGACAAACTGGCTGGTCGCCACGGAAACAAGGGGATCGTTTCCCGGATTGTGCGCATCGAAGACATGCCTTTCCTGGAAGACGGAACTGCTGTGGATATCGTCCTCAACCCGCTGGGTGTGCCTTCCCGTATGAACCTGGGCCAGATCTTTGAAACAGTACTTGGATGGGCCGGCGAAAAATTGGGATTGCGCTTTGCAACACCAATCTTCGACGGGGCTACCCGCGACGAAATTGCCGAGTACATTCAGCAGGCCGACCTGCCGGACCTGGGGCAAACATACCTGTCCGATGGCGAAACCGGCGACCGTTTCCACCAGCGTGCAACCGTGGGCGTGATCTACATGCTCAAACTGTCACACATGGTGGACGACAAGATGCACTCGCGTTCTATCGGGCCATACTCCCTGATCACCCAGCAGCCGCTGGGGGGTAAGGCACAGTTTGGTGGCCAGCGTTTCGGTGAGATGGAGGTTTGGGCGCTCGAAGCATTCGGCGCTTCCCACATTCTGCAGGAGTTGTTAACGATCAAATCGGACGACATTAATGGTCGTGCGAAGGCATACGAGGCTATTGTCAAAGGCGACAACCTTCCGGAACCAGGCATTCCGGAATCGTTCAACGTTCTCGTGCATGAATTGCGCGGACTGGCATTAGACATTAAATTCGAGTAAATTTCTAACCCGCCGCTTGCAGCGCCTTTCTTTTGGGAAGGTGTTGCAAGCGACGATCTAATCCTGTCGTGATATGTCTTTTAAAAAAAGGGGCAATATTTTATCATCCGACTTCGATACCATAACCCTGAGTCTGGCGTCTCCTGATGACATTCTGGAGCGTTCTTATGGGGAGGTACTCAAACCGGAAACCATCAACTACCGCTCTTACAAACCCGAACGCGATGGTTTGTTCTGCGAAAGGATTTTTGGACCGGTGAAGGATTATGAATGCTACTGTGGCAAATACAAGCGTATTCGCTATAAGGGCATTGTTTGCGACCGTTGCGGGGTGGAGGTCACTGAAAAAAAAGTGCGTCGCGAGCGCATGGGCCACATCAAATTAGTGGTACCGGTCGTACACATTTGGTTCTTTAAATCGCTGCCGAATAAAATCGGTTATTTGTTGGGCTTGTCTTCCAAAAAACTGGAAGCGGTTGTCTATTATGAAAGGTATATCGTCATCCAGCCAGG
>JABWAJ010000215.1 GCA_013361075.1 Saprospiraceae bacterium
CACCAGTCACGATTGCTTGTACCGGCTCCGGCACTTTTCTTCAGTGCACCTCCCGTGAATGGGCATTTGCTTTCCCCATTGGCATGGCTCGATTGATTGTTATTTTCCATATTTTTATTATTTTGTACCAATAAACACGTCAAATTTACGAAGACCCTTTAATACTTTTTATCTATTTATCTTATCCTTTTATAGACTAATTCTATGGAATGAAATTCCCAGATCTCCCGGCAAGTCCTTTCGCAGAAAGGCATGTTGATAAGCGCAAAAACAAAAGTGGCTCATCCAAATCAGCGTTCCTGATCCGAATGAGCCACTGTATGTCTTTTATGCTTCCGCCTTACTCCTACCCCAACACCTGTGAGATTGCCTGGAAAGGCTGGTCATAAACCCGCTTGCCCGTCGCTTTATACAAAGCATTGGCGAGTGCTCCGATGATTGGAGGATTCACAGGCTCGCCCAATCCGGTAGGGTCGATCTCGTTTTTCACAAAATGCACCTCGATTGCCTTTGGCGCTTCACTGTGGCGAATAAGCCGGTATTTGTCAAAATTAGTCTGTTCCGGTGTTCCGTTTTTGAAAGTCATGGCGCTGTACATCGCGTGGCCAATGCCATCCACAATGCCACCTTCCGAGAGGTTGATGGCCGCAATCGGATTCACGAGAATGCCGCAGTCAACGGCACAGTGGACTTTTTGGACAATGGGTTTGCCATCTTCCAATACCAAATCTATGACTTGCGCTACATAAGAGTTGTGGCAGAAATAGGCAGAAACACCCCGGTGAACACCTTTCTGGTCTTTGCCCCAGCCCGATTTTTCCCGCACCAGCTCCAGCACCCCGGCGTAGCGGGCCGCTTCGTAGTCGTTCTCCGTGCCGACTGGTTTTTTCGCAGCGCGGTCTAAAAGTTCGAGGCGGAATGCAATGGGGTCTTTCCCCATGACTTCTGCGACTTCGTCGAGGAAAGCCTGTTCGGCTCCTGCGATGAAGTTAGACCTCGGCGCCCGGAATGCCCCGACGCTGATGTTGGATTCCACCGCCCAATCTTCGGCTAAGTAGTTGTCCAATGCGCCTGCTGGAAAACGGTTTGCGGCAAGCGGACTTTCCGGAATGCCCCCCGCTCGCACATGGAAGGCGATGAGATTTTTATTGGCATCGAAAGCAGCGCGGTAAGTAGCATGGTAAGCAGGGCGGTAATTGCCGAAAGTTATGTCATCTTCGCGGGTGTAAACCAACTTGATTGGAGCGTTCATTTTTTGTGAAATGACTGCTGCTTCCACCACGAAGTGGCCATAAAGCCGTCGTCCGAAGCCCCCACCCTGCCGGGTCATCTGGATGTCAATCTTCTCCACGGGCATACCCAATCGGGCAGCCACGCTTTTTTCCATAAATTCCGGTGTCTGGATGGGGCCGACAAGTTCCGCTTTATCTGCAGTTACATGAGCGAAAAAGTTCATCGGCTCCATCGTGCTGTGGGCAAGGAAAGGCGCGGTGTAGCTGCGCTCGATGACCTGCGCTGCATTTTTAAAAGCCGTCTCCGGGTCACCGTCTCTGCGAACTACTTTTGCCAATTTGGCGCCCATTTCCGCCATTTTTGCGACATGGTCACTGGTATTTTCCAATCCGGCTGGAATTTTTACGTCTTTGCTTTCACCCGTGAAGCCGGCGACGGCGATGTTTTGCTCCGGCGCTGCTTCCCACTCGATTTTCAGCGCTTTTTTGGCATTCATCACTTCCCAGGTTGTATTGCCTGCCACGACCACGAGTTCGTTGAAGGCGTCAGTGTCGCACCACTGGCGTCCGTAGTCCTCATTGTAAGTATTGATGGTGAAAACGTCTTTGATGCCGGGCATGGCCCTTGCTGCAGAGTCGTCCACCGATTTCAGTTTCATCCCAAAAGCTGGTGGGTGAACGATCATGGCGATGAGCATCCCTTCCCTTTTGTAATCTAACCCAAACAGCGGCTGGCCGGTTACGATTTTTGGGCCGTCCACATTTTTGCGGGAGGTGCCTATGATTTTAAAATCCTTTACTTCCTTTAGTTTCACCTCTTCCGGCACGGCAATTTTTGCCGCAGCTGAGGCCATTTCGCCATAACCGGCAGATTTGCCGCTATTCTTGTGGTGCAGAACGCCCGCCTCTGTCGTAACTTCATCCACCGGGACCTGCCAGGCCTGGGCAGCGGCTTCCTTTAGCATGTGTCGTGCCGTTGCGCCTGCCATGCGAAGGCCCGTCCATCCCTGCCGGATTGACTGGCTGCCGCCTGCCAATTGTCTTACGAAGAGCGCAGTGTTGAGCGGAGCTTGCTCCACGATGACGTTTTTCCAGTCTATATCAAGTTCCTCTGCCACAATCATTGGCATGGAGGTCTTTACATTTTGCCCGATTTCCGGGTTTGGCGATTGGATGGTAACTACACCGTTTTCGCCGATTTTTAAAAAGCCGTTTAGTTCAAACCACTCTTTCGGCATGGTCAATGTTTCTTCCTGGTTGGATTCACAGGCAGTTGCCAACCAACTGAAACCGAGCATCATGCCCCCGCCTGCGAGGGCTGATGTTTTTAAAAAAGAACGCCTGCCATATGATGTTTTTATGAGTGCCATGTTGAAGTAGTTGAATTTGTCAAAGTGATTGAATTTGTTGAATTTATTGAATTTGTTGAAGTAGGTTGAGGGTTGGACTAATCCAACCGATTTTCTAATTCAACCAATTCAACGCATCACAATTACCCTGCTGCCGTTTTGATGGCAGTTTTGATGCGGGTATAGGTGCCGCAACGGCAGATATTGCCATGCATTGCGGCTTCAATTTCAGCATCGCTTGGGTTGGGATTGGCTTTCAGTAAAGCTGCGGCGTTCATGATTTGCCCGGCCTGGCAGTAGCCACACTGTGCCACATCGTGCTCCAGCCAGGCTTTTTGTACCGGGTGATCACCATTTTCGGATAATCCCTCGATGGTGGTAATGGGTTGATTTCCTACCTGCGAAACAGTCAGCTGACAGGACCGCATGGCTACATCGCCGAGGTGAATGGTGCAGGCGCCACATTGGGCGATGCCACACCCGTATTTGGTACCTACTAAGTTGAGGTGCTCCCTCAGCACCCAAAGCATGGGCGTAGCGGGATCAACATCTACCTGCTGTTTTTTACCGTTGATGTTTAAGTTGAAGGTTGCCATAAGGGTAAGGTATGTGAAGAAAAATGGGCGATTTTAATGCATTATGCTGAAATAAAACGCAAAATAAGAATTATTTATTGAAAAGGAGCATGAAAATCAAACAAAAAATTACAAAATTCAAACATTCGCCTATCAGGGAAATAGCATCGGCTTTCTGAAAAAAATCAGTGCCCTACCCTGACTTGAAGCTGTTGCGGATAGCTGGCTCTCCCTGCACCTCAATTTCCGAGACAGCCTCATTGATTCTTTGGCAATCCTGTATGGGGATTGTTTCTTTTTCAGGTTCCTTCCACCAAAGTGAGTATTCGCTTTGCAAAGCGGTAACGGGTTGCACCGCATGTGCCCGGCGGATGGTCTCAATGCCTGCTTCCGACAATCCAAAATGTTTCACCTTGCCTTTACCGCCGAGCGTAGACAGTGCCTATTTTGTCTGCGCATTTGCCTGGAGTCCTGCTGAAATTTACCCCAATGGTGTGATTGTTATTCTGAAATGCTGAAAAAGAAATCAGTTTCGAACCTGCTGTGCCGCCTGCCCGGTATACCGCTCGCCCACCACCGTGATTTTCGAGATTTTTTCAGTAATTTCCTTCAATTCGTCCGCTGTGAATTCGATGTTTGCCGACCAGAGATTTTCCTGCAAGTGCGCTTGCTTAGTGGTGCCGGGAATCGGAACAATCCAGGGCTTTTGGGCAAGCAAAAACGCCAATGCGACCTGCGCGGCAGTAAAGCCCCTGTGGTTTCCAAATTCGGTCAGTACATCAATCATCACCCAATTGGCTTTTATCGCATCGGGTGTGTAGCGAGGCAGCGTCGCCCGGTTGTCATTTTCGGCAATGAATTTAGTCCGCTCGTTGATAAATCCGGAGAGGTAACCTCTGCAAAGCGGACTGTAAGGTACGAAACCGATACCCAATTCCTCACAGACTTGGAGTACGTCTTCGTCCGGTTTCCTCCACATCAGCGAATACTCACTTTGCAACGCTGTAACGGGCTGCACAGCATGGGCTTTTCTAATGTTCTCCATGTTCGCTTCACTAAGGCCAAAGTTCCTGACTTTGCCCTCGCCGATTAAATTTTTGACCGTCCCGGCAACCTCCTCAACGGGCACTTGCGGATCAACCCGGTGTTGGTACAGTAGGTCAATATGGTCGGTTTTCAACCGTTTCAGGGATTGCTCAACCACACTTCGGATATGGTCGGGTCTGCTGTTCAGCCCAGCCATTTGTCCGTTTTGGATATTGAATCCAAATTTGCTGCAAATGAGAACGTCCTTGCGCACCGGAGCCAACGCCTCACCTACTAGCTCCTCGTTGATGAACGGACCGTACACTTCGGCAGTATCAAACAAGGTAACCCCCATTTCCACGGCTTTGCGCAACAAAGCAATCATGCTTTTGCGGTCGGGTACAAAACTGCGGTGGTAACTCATGCCCATGCAGCCCAGGCCAAGCGCCGACACTTCAAGGCTGTGTTTTCCTGATCCGAGTGTGCGATGTTTAAGGTTTGTAACCTTGCCGTTGCCTGTTGCAATCGCACTGGATTGAGTGGGCACAATACCCATTGCCGGAGCTGCGAAAATGGCGGCACCTAAGGTGGTGCCTGCTTTTAAAAAAACTCTTCTGTCGTTGCTTTTCATTTTTCAATGATTTTTTTACACTGGAATACAATGCAAAAATCAAATAACATGGCCAATCCCCTCCCGATCAAGCTTTAAGCATTCCTGAATTTCAGCGGGCTCATCCCCACATGCTTCTTAAAGAAATTGTTGAAATGGGTCACCTCGACAAAACCAAGGGCATCGGCGATTTCCGACACGTTCCATTGGCTGTGTTTCAGCAAGATTTTTGCTTCCTGTAAGATCCGTTCTGTAATTAGTTGAGAAGTCGTTTTTTCCGTGGTATCCTTTAAGGCTCTGTTCAGGTGGTTGACGTGTACGTTCAATTGCTTTGCAAAATCGGAGGCCGAGCGCAGGCTGACCCTCGGGTGGTTTTCTTCAATGGGAAACTGCCGCTCTAACAGTTCCAAAAACAGGGTGGAAATCCGCTGCGAGGCGTTAATCTGCTGTTTGTTAAAGTTGGTAGAGGGTTGCATTTTCATCGCGAAATGCAAAAGTTCAAACACCAGATTGCGCAGCACGTCGTATTTGTGGATGTATTCGGAATTGATTTCCTCAAACATGCGCTCGTAGATGCGCTGGATTTGTGGCACCTGCTCGTTTGTTAACTCGAATACATGCTCTCCGCTGGGTTGAAATACGGAGTATTGCTTTATATCACTGAAGTTATGAAAAAAGTGGTGGTTGAAAATACAGTAAAAGCCATCTTTGATCCGCTCCAGGTTGCAGCATTGGTAAGGAATCTGTGGGCTAGAAAAAAACAATGCCTGTTTTTCAACGGTAATCACTTTATCCGCATATTGCATCTCTATGTTTCCGACCACCAACATTATTTTATAAAAATCCCGCCGCTTATACGGAAGCGTATTTGCTTTGCCGGGCTCCACCGGCATATGGGCAAATACGTTGAAATGCCCGATTTCATTCCGGATGTTCTCAGGCAGCCAGTTGAATTTTCTTTGGTAGAAATCTTCTAAAGATTCAATCTTGTCCATGCATACAAAAGTACAAGGGTTGGGGCCCCTTCAGTAACAAAAATCAAACAGACAATTACGAAAATCGAACATTGGCACCAAAGAATTACCTGAGTTTAAAATTGAAGGCGACAACATAGACAATCGCTACGAAATCGGGAGTATGTAATTTCCCCCATCGGTTAGGAACAGACTTAGAGCTTGTATTCATTCTCCCAACGAATAAGTTTGCTATTCTGAATCAACCTTCCCATCTTTCGGGCACTAAAACACAATGCTTTGTGAAAGATGCCAAACCTGCGACTACCCTTGATGAAGTCGCCCGAATCGCCTGCGCCTGGCCAGATTTTCAAAACTGCCGAATCCAGGCACTTCCGGGAGAAATTGACTTAAATTTTAAACTCACCCGGCAGGATGGCACCTGTTTCGTCCTGAAAATCGCCCATCCAGACACGTCGTTTGAGGCACTGGATTTTCAAAACAAATTACTCCAACATCTTGCAAATCAAACACTTTTCTTAAAATTCCCTCAGGTAATTCCCGACCAGCAAGGAGATGCCATCCATGTTCTGGATAGTCAGCAAGGGAAAGCCCGGTATGTGCGGGTACTTTCCTGGGTAGAAGGCAGGGTTTGGGGTAAATCCGCGCCGGGAGGAAAGCCAGTTCTGGAGAGCTTAGGCGTCGCAATGGGTACCCTCAGCAGTGCGCTGGAAACATTCGAGCACCCACACGCCCATCGTCACCTGAAATGGGACGCGATAAAAATGCCCTGGATCGAGCCGCACCTTGGGCTTTTTCCGGAACACCAACAAACCATGCTCCGCCATTTTTTATCGTTGTTCAAAACGGAAGTAACGCCCCACATGCCCCAATTGCGGCACAGTGTCATTTACAACGACGCCAACGATTACAATATCCTGCTTGATGCCCGTTCTTTTGCCCCTTCGGAGGTCATCAGCCTCATAGATTACGGCGATGCACTGCATTCCTGCACGGTTTGCGACTTAGCCATCGCCATTGCTTATGCGGTTATGGACAAACCGGATCCCATCGCAGCAGCAGCGACCATTGTGCGGGGGTATCACCTGAAATATGCCCTCCGGGAAGCAGAAGTTGCCGTTTTATTTCCCTTGGTTGCTGCCCGGTTGTGCATCAGTGTTACCGTGTCTGCGCTGAATCGGGCAGAGCATCCGGAAAACGAATACCTTCAAATCAGCGACCAGCCTGCCTGGTCGTTACTGGAAAAGCTGTATGCATTTTCCCCTGCGCTGGCACACTACACTTTCCGGCATGCCTGCGGATGGGAGCCTTGCCCGCAAAGGCAAGCTTTCGACAAATGGATGGCTCAATACAAAGCCCCGGGGCGGGTTGTTCTGCTTCCAGCCGGCACCTCCACCGGCTGGCTCGACCTCAGTGTAGGGAGCCTCGACATCGGGCACAACCGCAATTTTGAAGACAGCGACCGGTTTGAGCGGGTCATTGAAACCCTGATGTCAGAAAAAAGCATTGCCATTGGGGCCGGCGGCTACAATGAAGTGCGGCCATTTTACACCACTGACAGCTATACGACTCAGAGCAACGACGGCCCGCATTGGCGTACGGTTCACCTTGGATTGGACTTGTGGGCACCCGCGCATACGGCAGTTTATTCCCCGCTGGCGGGTGTGGTGCAGGCCGTTCAGGACAACGCCGGCGAACGCGATTACGGCCCAACACTCATATTGGAGCATACGCCGGAACCGGGATTGACTTTTTACACCTTATACGGCCACCTGAGCCGGGATTCCGTTGCACACTGGAAAGTGGGCATGCCCGTAGAACAGGGCGCCCGCATAGCCGATATTGGGCCGCGGCCTGAAAATGGCAACTGGCCACCCCATCTCCACATGCAGGTCATGCTGGACTTACTGGGTAATTCGGGCGACTACCCGGGCGTCGCTTATCCCGAACAACGGGAAATATGGACCAGTATATGTCCTGATCCGGCACCTTTGGCGGGTTGGGACAATTCTCCTGCCCTACCCGACTCCGGATTGCCCCGGCGGCGTGCCGAAAGATTGGGTTCCAACCTTAGCCTTTCTTACCAGCGGCCGTTACACATTGTCAGGGGGCACCTGCAATACTTATACGACCACGAGGGCAGGCGATATTTAGACGCTGTGAACAATGTGCCGCACGTCGGGCACCAGCACGAACGCATCGTAAAGGCGGGGCAGCGGCAGTCGGCCGTATTGAATACCAATACCCGGTACCTGCACCCAAACATAGTGGAATTGGCCGAAACATTGCTGGCGACCCTGCCTCCCGAGCTGGAAGTCTGCTACTTCGTCAATTCCGGCAGCGAAGCCAACGAACTGGCTTTGCGGATGGCCAGAACGGCTACCGGAAGACAGGACACCCTGGTGATAGAAGCCGGGTATCACGGCAATACAGCGGCCTGCATTGCGGTAAGCTCTTACAAATTTGATGGCAGGGGCGGTACTGGTACCTTGCCTTACATCCATAAATTGCCCTTACCCGACCCGTATCGTCTTGCTGAAAAGACCGTGCTGGAAGGCATGCAGGCCATGCTTGGCAAAACGCCTCCCCTGGCCGCCTTTATCCATGAAAGCATCCTGAGCTGCGGCGGGCAGTTGACGCCGCCGCCGGGTTATTTTGCAGAGATTTATCAAAAAGTAAAAGCCACCGGGGGCCTGTGTATCGCAGATGAAGTGCAAACCGGCCTTGGGCGGGTAGGCAGCCAGTATTGGGCCTTTCAACTGCATGGCCTGGCGCCGGATATTGTTACCATTGGCAAACCACTGGGCAATGGCCACCCGATCGGTGCAGTCGTTGTACGACGCGATGTCGCAGAGGCATTTGCCAATGGCATGGAATATTTCAATACTTTTGGCGGCAATCCGGTTTCCTGCGCCATTGCACGGGAAGTATTGGCCGTTGTCCGGGATGAAAATCTGCAAGCCAATG
>JABWAJ010000216.1 GCA_013361075.1 Saprospiraceae bacterium
TGACGTGCTACCGGCATTGCGTCCCGATGGGACGAGCGGTTTTGGCGTGCTGACGTGCTACCGGCATTGCGTCCCGATGGGACGAGCTCTAATGTTTAGTAAACGGAACCCAACACCTCCAAATACCTTCCCACATACTCCTCCACCAATTTCCGCCGGTACTGCATCACAAAGCGCGGGTGCGGCACAGGAATCACCTCTTTAAAATACCCTTCCTCGTCGTTTAATTTTTTCAAAAAAGCAAAATTTTGGCCTTCGCCGAGGCAGATACAGCGGGTGTTGCCGGCGCGGCAATTGCGCAGCAAGCCTTCGAGGTGTTGTTGGATGAAGGGCAGCACGGCAGCCTGGAGTGGCTTCTCGTCGTAGTAGTTGTAGTTTTTGCCGCCTTTCACAAAGCCTAAGGGACAGATGGAATTGATGTAATACCGTTGGTAAAAAACTGCCGGCCCGCCGTAGGCATCAATGACGCGGTGGACAAACTGCGCAGACAACTCCGCCCGTTTTTCAAAGCTGTTGGTAATGCCGTAAACCTGTTCCAGCAAAACAGGATCGGTAAATGCGATATTGGTGATGCCGCCGCCAAAACGCCCCGGGTTGATGCCGAGGATGAGGGTACGCGGTGCTTCATCGGCGTAAAAACGATCTAAAAAAGCCTGAAAAACCACCCGCGTTTCCGGGTAAGTGCGCAGGGGATTGAGCCATTCCACCCCGTCGGGAAGTTGGGGCAAAGGCGTGGCGTCCAAAGTTTCAAAATGATGCAGCAGGTTGGCTCCGGTGGTGGGCATGGTGGTGCGTTTTGCTGCGCAAAGTAGGTTTTTTGAGGCAAAAGGCAAAAGGCAAAAGGCAAAAGGCAAAAGGCAAAAGGCAAAAGGCAAAAGAGCTTGTAAAGTTAATTTGATTGAGTATGAAAATATCGAATTTTACGGAATAAAATTGCCTTTTGCCTCTTGTCCTTTCCCCCCATGTCGGGCTGCATAGGAATTATTCCATACTCTGCACTTTACCCGACCCGGCAATACTGGTGCTTACTTTCGGGCGGCCTTTGTAAAAAACATCCCCGCTTCCTGCGACAGAGGCGTTCAGCGATTCGCTAACCTCGACATAACAATCGCCGGAACCGCCAATGCTCACATTGCAGGTTTCGGTTTTCAGATTGCCTGCTTTAACAGAACCACTGCCACCAATACTCACTTTTACACTTTTTGCGTTCCCGGCCAGTTCAATCATGCCGCTACCGCCAATACTGAGGTTTAGGTTGTCTATGTTGTTGAAGCTGTTCTGGCCAAGGATTTTTCCGCTACCGCCAATACTCAACGCCTTTACATTTGGAAGCGTGACGTAGATTTTGACGCCGTCGTGGCCTTTGACATTTTTGTGGTAATTGATGTTCCACGAGCCGTTTTTGACCTCCTGTTTGATGTTGTCAATGATGTTTTGCTGGGCTTCGATTTCTATTTTTTGGGTACTGCCCTGGGTGAGGTATACAGTGCCCCCAATACCCAGTCCAAGGCCTTCAATTGCCGAAAGGCTGATTTCTTTTTTAACTACCGGGCCTTCCCCTTTGATGCCATTGCCCCACTGGCTATAAGCAGAAGGCAGTAAAAATGCGCTACACAGCAGAAGTGCAAAGAATGCTTTTGTCAGTTTCATACTTGATAAAATTTTACAGTGAAAAGGATTTGTTTTTATGGACACGCCAATTTTTGCGAAGTTGCGCCGCTTTGATAATTGAAAGACCAGCAAGCCCTTTGCAAAGACGAATTGTGTACTTTTACAAGACAAAACGATGCCAATATGGATACCTCCAACCGTTTGCTTGCTTTAGATGTTTTTCGCGGCATGACTATTGCCGGAATGATCCTCGTCAACAATCCCGGTTCCTGGAGTACAATTTACGGACCATTGAAACACGCTGACTGGCACGGCTGCACGCCAACCGACTGGGTGTTTCCGTTTTTCCTGTTCATGGTGGGCATGGCCATTCCCATTGCGCTTGGTCGCAGAAAAGCAGCAGGGGAGGGGCTTCCCGACCTTCGCCGCAAAATCATCATCCGTACCCTCATCATTTTTGGCCTGGGGTTGCTGATGGCGGCGTTTCCCCGGTTTGGCTTCAAAGAAGGGCACGACAACCTCTGGATTCCGCACCTGATCCTGTTGGGCATCGGCTTGCTGGCCATCTTCTGGCGAGGGGTTTCCACTGTTGCCAAAGAACGGAAAATTGCAGGGTGGATCGCCCTGGCCGTAGCGTTAGCCATGCTCGCCATCGGCATCTGGGCTTACAACCTCACGGCCCTTCGCATCCCTGGGGTCTTGCAGCGCATTGCTTTGGTTTATTGCGCCTGTGCATTCCTCTTTTTAGCTACAGATATGCGCCGTCAAATCTGGATCGGTGCCGGATTGCTGTTGTTATACTGGGGGTTGATGACCCTCGTCCCCATCCCCGGAGGGGTAGCACCCAACCTCGAAGCCGAAACCAATCTTGGGGCGTGGATTGATCGGACATTACTGGGCGGTCACCTTTGGTCGCAGGCCATTACCTGGGACCCGGAAGGCCTGCTCAGTACCCTGCCCGCTGTTGTGACCGGTATGATCGGCATGCAGGCCGGAAACTGGATCAAAACTTTGCGCAGTCCTTACGAACACCTTACCGGGATCTTCGGAGTTGGCGTACTTCTGGTTGCGCTTGGGCTGACGTGGGACCTGGCTTTTCCCATCAACAAAAAAATCTGGACCAGTTCCTACACACTCTATACCGGCGGGGTAGCTTTGTTGTTCCTGGGCATGATTTACTGGATTGTGGACGTGCTGCAATACCGCCGCTGGACCCGTTTTTTTGTCGTGTATGGGATGAATGCACTGTTTGTATTTGTCTTGTCGGGCCTTGTGGCCAAATTGCTGGGCGCCATCAAAGTGACGGATACAACCAATGCAAATCCCGGTTTATCTTTGCAGGGCTGGCTGTATGAAAATTGTTTTAAATCCGTTTTTTCAGATTACAATGCTTCGTTAGCTTACGCGCTTGCTAATGTAGCTTTTTTCTGGTGCATTGCATGGGTGTTGTACAAGCGCAGAATTTTTATCAAAGTTTGACCCGATATTCACATGAGATTTCTACCTTTTAACCACTTATTTTTCCAGGTTTTCAAAACAGGAAAATTGTATTTAGGCATGGCCATTGTGGCAGCACTTGGATGTCAGATGCAGGGTAATGCCGGAACTGAAAACAAGCCCACGGGGGCAACACCAGTGCCCGAACCTGTGGAAGTCGCCAACCCTCCGGCAGTAGCTCCGGAAGAGGAATTTACAACAGACTACCTTATGGGTAAATTTGACCCGGCCCAGCATCCGGCGTTTACCCTTTTGGCACAAAAACACGCCAGCCGCAGTGACATGTACCTGCGAAAAGATGCTTACGACGCTTTTATCCGGATGCACGACGCTGCAAAACAGGATGGTATCCGGCTGCTCATCATCTCTGCAACGCGCAATTTTGACCGGCAAAAGCAAATCTGGGAAGCCAAATGGACCGGCGCACAGCCTGTGGGTGGTCAAAACATTGCCAAAACCATAGAAGATCCGGTAAAACGTGCCCTTAAAATCCTGGAATACAGCTCCATGCCGGGGTCGTCGCGCCACCACTGGGGCACCGATATAGACTTAAATGACCTGAACGACGCACATTTCCAAACCCCGGAAGGTCGGAAAGTTTTTGAATGGTTGCGTACCCACGCCGGCGAATATGGTTATTGCCAGCCTTACAGTCCGCAGGGAAAAGCGCGCCCGAACGGCTACCACGAAGAAAAATGGCACTGGTCCTACATGCCCGTTTCCAAAATACTGACCGAAAAAGCCCGGAAAATGCTGAAAGATGACATGATCCAGGGCTTTAAAGGCGCCGAAACGGCCAAAAGCATCGGTGTGGTAAAAAAATATGTACTGGGGATAAACCGGGAGTGTGTAGATTGAAACGGTGGACGGTAGACGGTAGACGGTGGACGGTAGACGGCCCGTCCACCGTCCACCGTCTACCGTCCACCGTCCACCGTCCACCGATACTCACTCATTACCAAACAATAAAGCGAAAAAATCATGAAGCACTTTGTTACAGGATTGGGATTACTGCTGGCAATTGGCGTATATGCACAACCTTCCATCCTTCTGGTAGATGATTCAAAGGATAATTTTAACAATACCGGTTTTTTAGCGCTGGCACTCGATTCTGCCGGTTACGAATATACCCTGTTTGACGCAGCCGGGGACGATGTTAGCCCCACTGGCGAAGAGCTTTCGCAATACGACCTGGTCATCTGGCATACCTCTACCGATGGGGTAGATCTACAACTTTGGGGGGCCGACGATATTGACAACGGCAACCTGCTTAGCTATTTACAGGAAGGTGGCAACCTCTGGCTCATCGGCAACGATTTTATGTATGACCGTTATGGCGCAGCACCTGATACCTTTCAGTTGGGGGAGTTTCCGTACGATTACCTGGGCATAGACCGCTACATTGCTCAGGCTTATGGCGATGATGGCGGCCTGGGAGTACCCGGCGTAGAACCGGCACCAGGACAACCCGCAGGCGGACTTGGCGCGCTGAACTGGACGTTCTCGACGCTTTGGTGGGCCGACGCCGTATCGCCATTGCAAACGGCAGCTCCGGTGTACCTGATGTCGGGCGACGCTTATCCGCTGGCAGGAATGCCCGCAGCCGTTTGGTACAACCAGGGAGATTTCCGTGTCATGAGCTTCTTTTTTGACCTGACATTAGTATCCGATTTTCAATTGGCCAAACAAACCGTTGCTTCTGTCGTAGGGCTTTTTGAAAGCCTGGTCAGCGATACCGAAACGCCCCCGCTACCGGGAATTGCAATGCAGGTGACGCCCAATCCATTCGCGGAAAGCGTAAAATTGTCCTTGTCACTGGAACGAAATGCTATGACCAGCATTCAGGTGGTTGACCTCTTTGGGCGCAAAATTGCCCAGCCGTTGAACCGGACAGAACTCATTGCAGGACAGCATGATTTTCAATGGATTCCTTCGGCAGACCTTCCGAATGGCGTTTACCTTGCCCGTTTTGAAATTGATGGTAAATCAGCTGCCGAATACCTGGTGCTGTCGAAATAATATGCTTACTTTTGTTGTGTCAAAGGAAGCCGGAATTTCTCGCTTCCTTTGACAGAAAGTTTGAAAACCACACCATCCGCTGAACTTTCTTTGGAATCCGGCGGTTTTGAAGGTGATGTTTCACTTTGGCTAACGAAAAAAGAGGATACTGTTTGAGCGAAATTATTTTGACCGTTGACAACGTTGATCTCGTCGCACTGTACGGGGAGAACGACGCTAAATTAAACTTACTGCGAAAAGCATTTCCAGAAGTTACCATCACCTCGAGGGGCGATAGCCTGAAACTCGCCGGCGATAAAAAATATACACAGAAAGCCAAGTCCAAATTTGAGATCATGGTGCGCCTGCTCAAGGAGCACGAAGAACTGCCGTTGAACGTTGTGGAAGACTTGCTGAATGGCAGCAACCCCTTTGAAACAAGGCTGGGCAATGGCAGCGGCAACAAAACCATTGTCTTTGGAGTCGATGGTAAAGAAATTAAAGCCAAAACCCACAACCAGCGCCGATTGGTAGAAGCTTCCGAAGCCAATGACATTGTTTTTGCCATTGGACCCGCAGGTACCGGCAAAACCTATACCGCAGTCGCACTGGCCATCCGGGCACTCAAAAACCGTCTGGTTAAAAAAATTATCCTGACCCGCCCTGCTGTAGAAGCTGGCGAAAACCTGGGTTTTTTGCCTGGCGATCTGAAAGAAAAAATTGATCCATACCTCCGCCCGCTTTACGATGCCCTGGATGACATGATTCCGGCCGAAAAACTGTCCTATTTCATGTCTACCCGTGTCATTGAAATTGCACCGCTTGCTTTTATGCGCGGACGGACACTGGACAATGCTTTCATCATTCTGGATGAAGCCCAAAACTGCTCTACCATGCAGTTGAAGATGTTCCTGACCAGAATGGGGCCGTCTGCCAAGTGCATCATTACCGGCGACTTGTCGCAGATTGACCTGCCTTACCACCAAAAATCCGGCTTGCAGCGATCCATCAATCTGCTGAAAAATTTGGAGGGTGTGGGCACAATTTATTTAGATGCAGAAGACGTGGTTCGCCACCGCCTGGTAAAAGAAATCATCAAAGCATACGAAAGAGCCGATGAGGCGGCGCGCAAAAAATTTGAAGAGGAAGAAGAGGAAATTCAAAAAAAGCGAAGCCTGAGGAATGGGTCAACGCTCCCCGAAGAACAATCACTTGCAGGGCTGAATACCGCTGACGAAGCACAGCCGGCAAAAAACTTATAGCCTGTGGAATACGCTGTACGCATTAACCCGGAAAAGCAGAACGAGTTTCTGCAATTGCTCAAAGCCTGGCAGAGTCTGGGCGTTGTCGAATATTACGAAGTGCTGAAAGATGGTGCGCAACTCCTTTCCGGCAAGTCAACGGCAACCGGCAACCTGCAAAAGAATATGGCAACCCCTGATTGGGCTGATCATTACCGCGATTTGGTGGACTAAATTTTCAACGCTTTCAGAGACTGGAGTTAGGATTTCAGGCTGCGTATATTCACCATCCATGTCTGATTTCTTGCAGCTAACGTTTTTATACAACAAATGACCCGTACAATAAGCAAATCGGATCGAGTCGTCCGGGGCTCGATCGAACTGGCAAGTTCTAAAAGTATCAGCAATCGCATCCTTATCATTCGCGCTTTGAGCGAAACTCCTTTTGAGATCTACCGGCTTGCCAACGCTAAAGACACCCAACTACTTGAAGGGTTATTGAGATCAGAAGCTGCTGTGCTGGATGCAGGGGCAGCAGGAACGACTTTCCGTTTTCTTACCGCCTGGCTTTCTTTGCAGGAGGGCGAGCAGATTCTGACCGGAACCGAACGGATGAAGCAACGGCCAATCGGTGCCCTGGTAGAAGCACTCCGGCAAATCGGAGCAGATATTCACTACGTTGAAAATGAAGGTTATCCGCCACTACGCATTGGCCCACCCACTGGATTGGGGACAGTAAATGCCCTAAGCGTGCCTGCCAACATCAGCAGCCAATACATTTCCGCCCTGTTGCTCATTGCACCCTCATTGCCGTCTGGCCTGGAACTAGCACTGGAAGGAGAGATCGTTTCCCGCCCCTACATCGAAATGACGCTGCGCCTGATGGCTGCTTTTGGTGTCGGACACGAGTGGGCAGGCAATGTGATCCGGGTAGCGCCCCAAACCTATCGGGCAGAAGCAGGCACAACGGGCTTTACCATCGAGGCAGACTGGTCGGCGGCGTCTTATTATTACGCCTTAGCGGCAATAGCAGACGAAGCAGATATCCGGCTTGGAGGTTTGTACAACAATAGTTTGCAAGGGGATGCAGTTTTAGTAGAAATGATGGAGAAATTTGGGGTGCAAACGCATTTTGAGGATTCCGGCATCCGGATTGTGAAATTGCCGGGAACACAACCACCTCCTTTTTTTGAATACGATTTCGTAAAATGCCCCGACATTGCCCAAACACTGGCGGTTGTTTGTGCAGCCCTTGGCACGCAAGGCTTGTTTACAGGCTTAGACACCCTGCGCATCAAAGAAACCGACCGGATTGCCGCGCTGCAAACGGAATTGCAAAAAACAGGGGTTTACCTGAGTAAAATGCCACCCCGTTTTTCTAATAAAACAGGAAAGGAATTTTACATGATTGAAGGAAAATCGGAGGTGACCGCAACCCCGGTTTTCGACACCTACGAAGACCACCGCATGGCGATGGCCTTTGCACCATTGGCTTTGCTGGGGCCGGTTGCAATTGCTGATGCCAATGTCGTTGAGAAATCTTATCCGGATTTTTGGAGCGATTTTCAGAAACTTGGATTTGTTAGTTAACTTGAAATGGTAAGAAAAACATGGCTTTTGAATGATGCAGAGATTGCCTTAGCGGATTTAGCGAAACCTTTGCGGGAAAAATCTCCTGCATAGTCCTCCATTAGCCAATATTTTAAAACCCAAAACATCCCTGCCAACTGCAAACTGCAAGAATGGCAACTAAAAAAAAATGACTAAGCATAAAAAAAAATCAAAACCAGCGCGCGAGAAGCTCAGCGCCAAAGACCTCAAGAAGGAAGTCTTATCTCTGTTTCGCAGAGAACCTAAAAAGCAGTTGAACCCTAAACAGGTCATTCAAAAGTTAAAAATTGACACCAACAAAGACGCCGTTGCACACGCCCTGAACCAATTGGCAGAAGCAAACCAACTGGTTGCGCTACCGGATTTCAGATTCCAGCTCAATCGTGCGGCCATTCAGGAACAGGCGTCCTCCCGAAGAGGTGCAGGAGGCAATGTGCGCGTCGGCGTGGTCGACATGACCCGGACGGGTGCGGCCTATATTGTTTCCGAAGGTAAAGAGGCCGATGTGTACGTTCCGGCTAAATCCATTAATACGGCCATGCATGGCGATCGGGTCGAAGTGCGCGTCTGGACCCCAAGAGGCCGTTCCCGGGAAGAGGGTGAAGTGGTCAAAGTGCTGGAGCGGGCGACCGAACATTTTCTTGGCACCTTGTTCCTGTATCCTAAATACGGCATCGTTTCAGTGGAGGGGAAAAATCCTCTTGAAATTATGGTGGACCTCAAAGATTTAAAGGAAGCG
>JABWAJ010000217.1 GCA_013361075.1 Saprospiraceae bacterium
CTCAGGGGTATTCGATTGTCCGCGTACCCCTGAGTTCATATACATATATATATCCGTCATGAAAAAGTTTAACGGTTGTTTTTTTATCCTTTTATGCTTCAGTACAGTTTCGCTTAATGCTCAAAAACAAGATTATACTTGGTGGTTAGGATACGGCGGCGGAAATCTGTCTCCCAACGATACCATCTTTGGTATTAGTGTATTTGAATTTCATTCGCTTTCTAACCCTATTCCTTTGGATAACCAAATAATTGAATTGGATTTTATTGATATAAATGCTGGAATAAATGATCTGCAAGGCAATCCCTTATTTTATTTCGACGGCAAAAACATTACAGACGCCTCTTTCCAGCGCATGCAAAACGGCAGCCAAATCAATATTACCACAGACATTGGCGGGTTTCCGGTCTCGCAAGGCGCTATCGTATTGCCCGATCCCGGAAACGCCCACCGTTATTTTCTTTTCCACAATAATTATGGCGCTTATCCCTCCGGCTACGGCGTTTACGAAGTGCGTTATTCCATTGTGGATATGACCCTAAATGGCGGCTTGGGTGCCGTCACAGAAAAGCGTAAACTGCTCATTAATGACGGACTTGGATTGGACCATGGCAAATTAATGGCGGTTCGTCATGCCAATGGGCGCGACTGGTGGTTGTTGACCCAGCGCAAAAACTCAGGCCTGTTTTACCGTGTGTTGCTCGACCCATCGGGTGTTCACCTGCTGGAAAACCAGGTCATTCCCGGCACTTTCTACGAAGGACTTGGCCAGGCAGTTTTTTCGCCCGACGGACAGTGGCATGTGCGTTTCACTACGGTGGACAACTTCACAGGACAATTTGTAGATATTTTTCAGTTCGACCGCTGCGAAGGTCTGCTCAGCGTCCATAGCCGCCTCCACTATGACGAAAACGCTTATTCCGGTGGCGCAGCCATTTCCTACAACTCTCACTATTTGTACATTTCTTCCTTTTTGCATATTTATCAATTCGATTTGTGGGCTGAAGACATTCTGGCCAGCAAAAAAACCATCTTTACTACCCTAAATCCCAATCCTGTGACCTCTCCGATCTTCCACCTGGCCCAACTGGCACCAGATGGCCGGATTTTTATTGTCAATGGACTCATAGCGGCTAATAGAATACATGTGATCCATCGGCCCGACCGTGGGGATACCTTAGCTAAGTTGAAAACTCAAATGCCCATGCCAACTTATATCGGGTCTTGCCTCCCCAACTTCCCCAATTTCCGCCTCGGCCCCCTTGACGGCAGCGCCTGCGATACCCTTGGGCTGACCAATTTCCCTGTCGCACTCTGGCGCTACGAGCAGGATACCAGCAATTTTTTACAGGTTGAATTCACTGATTTGTCTTATTACGAACCCCAAACCTGGGCCTGGGATTTCGATGATGGAACCACCAGCCAGGATACCAGCCCTGTTCACACCTTCCCCGGGCCGGGGGCTTACGAAGTTTGTCTCACGGTTACCAATGCCAATGGCAGCCATACCTGGTGCCGTACGCTTTATCTCGGCGTGCCGAATGCTGTACAGGAAGCGGAATCTGCTTTGCCGGTAAAAATCTGGCCCAATCCTGCACGGAGCGCAGTTTTTGTTGGGTTGCCTGAGAAATACCTGCCACACTACGCGCTTTGGACCGTGTATGACGCCACAGGGCGACCAGTGAAAGTGCAGCGTTTGTGGCAGGGTGCGAATGAAGTCGATTTGTCCGGCTTGCCTGCCGGGGTTTATTCCTGTACGTTACACGACGATGGAAGGGTGCTGACTAATGCGCGGATTGTAAAGGTGGATTAAAACAACTCCACCTGCTTCATCACAGGTTCCGCCACTTCAACAGGCCGGGCAGGAGCCGTCGCCCGCCGCATTGGCAATCGCTTGATTACCCGCAGATTATGCGTATAGCGCCCCAGTTCTTCATTAAAAACACCAAAATGGTCGAAGTTGTCTATGCGCACCCGGCCGGAGGCGTGAATGATTTGGCCGTCGGGCAAGACGATGCCGGTGTGGTTGATACGGTTGAATTTGTTTTCAAAAAAAGCAAGGTCTCCGGGAAGGGCCTGTTCTACAAAATCAACCGTTTCGCCCAGCGCCAATTGCCGGTGGGCTTCGCGCGGGATGTCGAAGCCGGCGATCCGGTACACCATTTGGGTGAAGCCGGGCGCATCAATGCCCATGGGCGAACGTCCGCCCCAAAGGTAGGGCGCATGGAGGTAGCGGCGCGCCAGTTTCACTACAAATTCCGGGGTCGCTTCAATTTTTTCAGGAAAAACAGCCTGCCCGCTGAAGGTGTACATGGTTTCGCACAATTCGAAGCGCATGCCGTCGAAATTGGGCAGGTGCGCGCCAAGGGTGAGGGGCAGAAAATGGTCGCCCGCCATGGCCGGTTGAAACAATTCGAGGTTGTAGGCATAGTGTGCCTGGTAGCGTTCGGATTCGGCGGGGGTCAGTGCTTTCAGCTGGTTGACGGCCATCCAGGCCACAAAGTTATCGTCGCAACAGCGCACTTTAACCCATTGGCGGCCTTTTAGTTCCAGGATTTCCACAACCTCCCCAAACAACAATTGGGAAAGCATCTCGCTCCGGTTGGACGGGGTGCTGCGCAGGGGTGCAATGCTGATTGGGCAAATGCCATAGTGGGCCATGGAAAGCTGCTGTTTTGCAATTCAATTCCAAAAATAAGATTTCTTTTGGAATCTCAGTTTTCCAAAAGCCAGCAACCTGAAAAGTCTTAATAAAACTTACTTTTGCACCGATAGTTGTTTTTTTGTCGTTTCAGATACTTGAACCGATGCACTTCACCGTGCACAGCATAAATACCAATCAAATATGCACGTCAAAAAGTACGCCCTTTGTTTAGTTTTCGCCTGCACGGGCGCCGCACTTTACAGCCAGGATCAACACTTTACTCAGTTTTATGCTTCGCCCACTACGCTGAATCCGGCACTCACCGGTGCCTATACGGGCAAATACCGGCTTTCCTTCATTTATCGCGACCAATGGCGCAGCGTATTGGACAACCCTTACGCTACTTTTTCTGCGGCTACTGATTTTCGGTTCCGCATCAAGAGTTATCGCACAGTTTCGCGCGATGCAGTCGGAGCAGGTGTCTTGTTTTACAGTGACCGGGTGCCGGGCGTGGATTTTTCCACCAACCAGATTTACCTGTCAGGTGCTTACCACAAAGCGCTGAACAAAAACGACGATCACTTTCTGAGCATTGGCGCTCAGTTTGGAATTTTGCAACGCAACGTCAATTACAGCAGCCTCAACTTCAACGATCAGTTTGACGGCACGAACAGTTATACAGATCCGACCAATGAAGTTTTACCCGAAAATAATTTTTCGTTTGCCGATTACAATGTGGGGCTCAGTTATGCTTATGCACCGGAACGCCAGGCTGGTATTTTTGTAGGCGCCGCCATCTACCACATTTCGGAGCCGCAACTTAGTTTTTTTTACAACAAAGAGGAACCAGAACTGGGAGGGAACAATAAATTGCACCGCAAATACACCGCTTATGTGAGTGGCATCATTCCTTTGGGCAATGCGGTCCAGTTTTCGCCCAGGGCTTTGCTGTATGCTCAGGGTCCGCATTTTGCTGCCAATGCCGGTGCCAATTTCCGCTTTTTGGTGAACGACATCAGTGGAACGGCCTTGCATGTTGGTGCCTGGGCTCGCCCGGTAAAAAATGAGCAGGATAAAATTTTTATGGATGCCATTGTCGGGATGTTCGGCCTGGAGTTCAACCGCTTCCTGATCGGCGTAAGCTACGATGCCAACCTGACCGACCTGAATTTGCTGAAACAAGGCCAGGGCGCGCTGGAAATTTCGGTGGCTTACCTCGGGGAGTATGACGACGATCTGGTGTTGTGCCCGCAATTCTAACTGCAATGACGGCGTGAGCATAGTGTCTGGATATTGGTAACCAACCCATTGGCCTGTCACAAGCTTCCACACAAAAAAACGGACTGCACCTTTGTGAGAAAAGTACAGTCCGTAAACTACTTATTGAAATGAATTGCGCTGATTCGGGCTATGCCATGAGCCTACCGGATAAAATAGGCCACATTAAATCCAAGAAGCGTACCTACCTGATAAGAATCGGCGATATAAGTTTTGCCTTTGTATTCCTGTGTACGCTCGAACATCGGATTCAGGATATTTTTTGCGGTAAAAGCTACCGAATAATTTTTGCCAATGCGCTTAGAGATTTTAAAATCAAGCTGCGGGGCTGGTTCCTCGTACACATCCGGCGTGGCACGCAGGGCAATGGTGTAGAGTTTGCGGCCCGAAATATTGAACGCTAAAGAGCTTTCCCAGCCTTTTTCGCTGTCCAGATAGGTCAGAATGGCGTTTGCGATGAACGGCGCCTGGCCCTGGAACGGGCGCGTAGTTGTGGTATAAGTCGTGTCCACATTGCGCGAGTTTTCGATTTCGTCCTGCGGAATCGGGTAGCTCGACTGGATGATGGCAAAATTGGTGCTGAAGTAGAAATGCTCCAGTGCCGGACTGATGGCGTTCAGTTGCTTGCGGAATTCTACTTCCACGCCGTACACTTCTGCGTCTTTAACGTTGATGAACTTCAATTCCGGAATGGTTGCCTGTGGTACAAAAGCGCGCACAATGGCATTGTCGAACTGTTTGTAGAATGCACTGACAGCCAGCAATTCGCCCGGACGCGGATAAATTTCATAACGCAAATCGAAGTTTTGAATCAGGGTGCGCTGCAAGTTAGGGTTACCCAGGCTGAAGAAGCCATTTTTGGTGTCAAACTGCTCAAAAGGTGCCAACTCGCGCAGGTTCGGGCGCGCCAGCGTTTGGGTGGCAGCCAGGCGCAGGTTCGCTTTTTCCGACAAGGCATAAATCAAACTGGCAGAATACGGAAAATCCGTCTGGTCAATTTTGCCTTCCGGCACATTTACATCGCGGCTAAGTACGCTCATGTCTGTAGTTTCCATGCGCACACCACCCACGAATTTCAGGCGGGGCGTCAGGTTGTACACAGCCATCAGGTAAGCGGCCATGATGTTTTGTTCGCCCGTGTAGAAGTTGCGGTTGTTGATCTGGTTGATGTAGTGCCAGCCGGTGGTGTAGCGCTGGATGCTGCCGTCGGCGTTGAATACGGTGTCAATGATGCCGAAATTATCATCGTTGAAAAAGTCTTCAAATTTGCCGCCAAAGGCAGTAAAATTTCTATTGGAAGGCACCCCTGTGTTGTTCATCTGGTAGCGGTATTCTTCAAATTCGCGCTGCGTGTTGCTGTACAAGCCGCCCAATTTAATGCGGTTGGAGCTGCCCGGATTGCCCCGGGTCAGAAAAGGAATGCTGATGTCAATTTTGCCCTGAACCTGATCGTCCTGCAAATCGCGGAAGAAATGGTAAGGGAAAGCAATTTCAGAGTTGTTGATGTAGTACTGTTGCATACCTTCTTCATCCGGTGCCACAGTGTACGCGAAATAGCGCAGGTCCGGTTCCCGCTGGAATGACTTGCTCGTTGCGCCAAGCCACTCTACTTCGATGTTGTTCAGTTTGGTGAACACGTGGCGGCCGCTCAACTGGTAAGTGGTGAACTGGCGCTGTGTAAAAGCAAGTGCGTTTGTATTGAACTGAGCTGTGGCATCCGACACCTGGCCGAGGTAGCGGCCTGTTTGCGACAGCGAAGTGATGTCAGCATCGTTGTTAAAAATCACATTTGCGTTGATCACATCGTTGTTCGACAATTTGTAGCTCAGGTTGAACAAAGCGCCAAGGTGCGGGTTCTCGACGCTTCTGGTTTCCGTCAAGGCCTGATAGTCAAAAAGTTGTGTCGAATTATTGTTAATATAAGTGGCCACCGTCGCATCTTCATAATGATTAAAGCTGCGGGAATAGTTGACACCCAGGGTGAACCCAAGATCTTTGCCAAATACTTTGTAGCGGTCACCGATGGAAAAATTCAGACCGTGATTGAGCGGCGAACTTTTGGTAGTCGGCACAAATTCGTGGCTCAGGCTGCGGGAGGATTCGTGGAAAATATTGCGCACATTCACCGAATCGCGCTTCCTGGCATCAAGGTAGGTACTGGAAGACAATCGGCTGCGCACCGACTCATCCAAAAGCAGAGCAGGCTGGTCGCGGCTGCCGTCGTCAAGGCCCAGCCAATCGGTTTCTCCTGCCTGCTGACCGAGAAAATTATCAATCAGTGAAGCCTGGGTATTGTATGAACCTGCAAGTTCAAAGTGCATCGTGAATTTATCGGGGAGTGACTTAGTCGTTACGTTTACCAAACCACCTGAAAAATTGGCAGGCTGATCGGGTGTAAACGTTTTGGTTGTTACAATATTTTCAATCATCTGCGACGGAATCAGGTCTAAACTGGAACTGTTGCGGTAGGGATCGGTGCTGGGCATGGTTACCCCGTTCAGTTGGGACAGCGAATAGCGGTCGCCCAGGCCGCGCATGACGATGAATTTGCCGTCTTCTACCACTGCTCCGGTCATTTGCTTCATGGCATCAGCCGCATTGGAACTGCCTGTCCGGCTGATTTGCTGTGAGGAAATTCCGTCCTGAATGGAGAAGGATTTTTTCTGCAGAGCAATCAGGGAAGCATCGGTATTTTTGACCGCCGTTGCCTGCACAACAACCTCTGCGAGGCCTACCGATTCTCCTTCTAAGGCAGCATCAAGGTTGGTCACCGCATTCGGTTTCACAACCACACCTTTGATGACCTGTTTGGTGTAGGAAACATAGCTGACCACAATGTCAAACGTGCCGGGGTCTGATTCAAACGAATAGTTACCGTCGAAATCGGTGATGGTACCAATGGTGTTGTCGCCTGCGCCTTCGATGTAAACCGATGCGCCGATCAGGGTTTCGCCGCTTGTTTTGTCAATAACCTTACCGGAAATTACGCCTTTTTGTGCCATCGCGGGGAGCGAACACAAGGTGATTAATAAAGTCGCCAAAAAGAAAAAGGAAAGCTTGCTCATATTATTTTTATAGTTGATTATCAATGCAAAAAGCTAAAGCAGTGGTTTTGTATTCCAGCTGCTTTAGCTATTTTTTAGATATTAGATGTTAGACATTAGACTTTAGATGCCAATCAATAGGATTACTGACCTATCTAAAATCTAACGTCTATGATCCAATATCTCAAAAGACCTAGTCTACGACCAGTTTTTTCGTCACAAACTTGCCGCTCTGTGTCGTAAACTTGATTACGTACATTCCGGCAGGCAAGGCCGCTATTTCTACCCGTGTCAATTCATCTGCTACCGAATTCAGGGTGCGCAGGCGTTGGCCCGAGAGGTCGAAAATTTCAATATTTACCGGTTCGTTGAATTTGGAAACCACTGTGAAAGCGCTCGAAGCAGGGTTCGGGAAAATGTTAAAGACTTCATTCAACGTCAAGTCTATTTCTTCCGAATTGTTCACTAAACCGATGTGACGGTTGTTCCACAACGAAGTCCAGTTTTTCAACCAGAATTCATTTTCCAACTGGCTGAATGCACCTTTGTAATTTACTGCCGTGAAGAAAGCATCTGCCGGGTAAGTTGCCAGTGTAGTATTGTAAGCGGCACCTGTTGCCAACACACGGGGATCGAGCATTTCGTCCTGATCGCGGCTGATGCGAACGATTTGCGGATCGGCAATGGCGTTGCCGTTAGTAGTCAAATGGTTGGTCAGAACTGTTCCCGTCGGGTCATCGAGCGTTGGCTGACTGGAAGTTATCCGGATGATCCCGGTGCCCGTTGCATCCATCGTTGTATTAGAGCCAGCTTCCCAAAACAGGTTGTTCAGGATTCGAAGTTCACCGTTAATTAACTTCTGGTGTGAGTCGTTCGTACCCGTGTTTTTGTCCTGCACTTCCAGTACTTTGTTTTTCTGAGCAGCTACAATAGAGTTGGCTACGATACCTGCCGTACCTGCACGGAACAACCAACCCAGCGGGTTTGCAGCAGTAGCACCCGGGCCGGAGCCAATATGTGTCCAGTTGTAAACCGTCGGATTGGAGGAAGGAGACAGGTCATCCGGTGTAGAACCATCCAATTCGCCACCAAGGTCAGCGATGTCTTCGCGCTGGATGGAGAACCAAAACTGGCCTTTTCCGGTATACACTTCATCCCAGTCGTAGCTGTCATCTTCAGCAAAAGCCACAACGGCATGTTTCAGGTTGGGAGCGCCGCCAAAAAACTCGATGCCGTCATCAGAGTTGGCATACACTTCGATGTATTCCAATGTAGTGCCGCTACCGACTGCTGCCAGGGTAAGACCATTCAATTCATTGCCGGAAACGATCTGGCGGCCACCGTGGCGAATGGTGATGTATTTCAATACTCCAGAGTTGTCTGCATTGTCCGTACCGCCGTAGTTGCCGCGTGGTTCAGATGTTGGAATGCCTTCCACGTTGGCAGTCGGGTTGCCGTTTTTCTGCGTAATGCCCTTGCCAAGGATTGCCAAACCACCCCAAAGGGAGTTATCAGTCGGACCAAGGTCGAAGGGATCATTGACGTCGTCGGCTTCAGAAGTAAAAATAATCGGCTGGTCAACAGTGCCTTCTGCGAAAATCTTGCCTCCGCGTGCTACAACCAATGCAGAAGGGTTACCTACATCTGCACGGGGTGTAAATTTCACAACGGTG